>JAIRNB010000228.1 GCA_031258265.1 Treponema sp.
CGGCGGAGGTAAGGCAAGCAGTATTTATGTACGTTGAGGCGTATTATAATCGCATTCGTCTGCATTCGGCGCTTGACTATGTGGCGCCTAATGTGTTTAACTCAGAACAAGTCGCTTAACAGTGTCTACCGAACGGGGTAAAGTCCAGGGTTCACCACTATCGTCGGATGGCAAAAAAATCCTAAATCACTCCCGTTCCCTACCGTTCCAAGCCCCTCAAGTCCGGTGATCCGACGCCGGTGCGACTCTAGGTTCAGTTCGGTCGTGTCCTGTATCAACAGCCCTTCCTCCAGAGCGTCGCATGCCGCCCCACAGTGATCGCTCGCACACCGGATCAGGACTGCTTCTCACACTTTTTCTTTGTTAAAAAAACGGTAATATGAGATTTGATCCCTCCATTGCTCGGTCTTTTGCATAACTACCCGCATTTTGACCAGGATGAGGGCAAGCAGCAATGCCCCCTTTTTCCCAGCCGCTTGTCGCCAAAGCGATTGGTGATCTATCGTGTACATATTTTTCCCTCCTTCGGGATACCCTCAGTATACCATGAAATTGCTGATATTTATGTATAAACGGTAGCCCGGAGGGTCCCCCCGCTATTTGCCCGCCGCCACCCCCGCCCAAGAAACGCACGCGTACGCGTGTTTTCGAGTCCCGGTATCACGGCGTGGCCCTAGAAAAGGTAAGACATAAGAACCAACAACCGGGCCGATTAACTTTTTTGGGCGTCTTTTCTCTCCGAAAAAAGTAAAAATTGCTGCCAAAAAAGGGAACGTTATGGTAAAAAACGACCAAATGGTTACTCTACTGAATTAAGACGACCGTATCCTTCAAAACCATTTGGTCATTTTTAGATTGAACGAGCCTTTTTTTAAACTTTGAATTGCCGGAGAAATTCTCAGCCTTCGAGCAACATGAGATTAGGGCCGGTCCTCCGCCGGGGAAGGAGGGACATGATCGCAGCCCGCCCATGGCCTCCAGGGTTTCCGTCTGGCGGCGGGTTCTTAGGCGTCTTCCTTTACGATGGCAAGCAGCCGCAGTTCCGGCGGTTTTGCATAGCCGGTGATGCGAACCGTTTTTTCCAGCCCCGGTATAAGTTCAAAATAGTTATCGCAGAGCTGCCTGCGATCATCCTCACAGACCAGGTAAGCGATGGGCACATAGGTATCCGCCTTGATGGTAACCACATAATCGGCGCCATCCTGCCGGCCTGAAGTAATAGCCGCCTTAAAGGGCGCAAAACTGTAGCTGCGGTAATGACCGCGCAGGCTGGTGGCGGGTTCAAAGTCCCCATCCTCCGGAATCACCGCGTAGTAGAAACCCGTGTCCTGGCTGTCCTTGGCCTCAAAGGGGGGAAACTCCCTCCGGCTGTGTTTAGCAAGGCGCAGTTCTTCGGTCGTAAGCCCTGAGCTTTTTCCGTCAAATCCCATGTAGCCGTATTCAATCCGGGCGGAAACATCCCGGGGGGATTCGTTTATGACGGTGATATACCCTTTGCCGTCGAACACCCGGATGATGATCTTCTTGGGCGCAAAGGCCCGTTTAAGAAAATAGAAGGCGATTTTCCGGGTACCGTAATAGTCCACGGTGGTCCATCCGGTCTCGGGCCAGGCGTCATTATACATCCAGATAAGTCCTCCGGACCAATGCTCCGCCCGGCGGAGGGCTTCCATCATTTCCCGGTATTGAATACCGTGGTTTACGCCGCCGTAAAGCAGGTAATCGTCCACCTCCTGCATCATTTCCTGAGGGACCAGGTTGAAGCCGGCGCCCCGGGTAATAAACAGGTCCTTCCTAAAACCGGGCGGCGCTTCCGGGTAACCTTCGTGATTTGCCCAGGATTTGCTCTCTTTGGATACCGGCTCTCCGGCATGATAACGTTCCACGGAACTGCGGACCAGGGGGCCGTGAAAGCCATATTCACTGGAAAAGCGCACATGTTTGGCAAGCTCGTCATAGATATAGAGGTTGGGCCTTTGATTAAAAGCTTCTTCCATGGACAGGGGTTTCTTTTCCGGGTTGGCAAGCTCCCGCATGATGCCCCAGGCATGGCAGTCCCCGGCATAGGGATCGTTGGCCCGGTTACCGCAGAAGGGAGAACTGGGCATATAGGCGGTTAAGGGCATATGATCGTGTACCGCTTTGGGCTGGATGTAGTTAAACACCTTAAACCCAAAATAATAAGGGGGGTCTGTGTCTTTGGTGAACCAGTCGGTATAGGATTCGTGGATCTCGTTGTTGCCGGTCCACACCGCGATACAGGGTTGATTGGCCAGGCGTTTGGTCTGATACTGGGCTTCCCGCTCGGCCTCGTAGAGGAAAGCCGGGTCGTAATCGGGATAATAGGCGCAGGCGTACATAAAGTCGTGCATCAGCATAATGCCGTCCCTGGAACACTGGTTGTAAAACACCTCCGGTTCATAGACCCCGCCGCCCCACATCCGCAGCATGGTAAAGTGCTGATTTTTTGCCTCATCCACGATGAGTTTGTATTTTTCGTCGGTGGTACGCATATATACGGAGTCCGTGGGGACCCAGTTGCCGCCTTTACAATAAACCCGCACGCCGTTAACCACGCAGAAGAAATTCCGGGTCCCGTCGGGCCGTTTGGAATGATCCCAGGTAATGGTGCGGATGCCGAAAATCTTTTCCTCCATTTCGTTTACCGCTCCCCGGCAGCTTACACTGGCCTTGACGGTGTAGAGGTTCTGATCGCCATAACCATTGGGCCACCAGAGCTTCGCGTCCTTAAGGATGATCTCTTCCTGAAAGGCATTGTAGCCTCCCATGGTGTAAAGCTCCCTTTCCGCCTCGTAAACCGGTTTGCCCTCGTAGAGCAGGCTGTACTTCAGGACGGTATCGTCGGAGGTAACCACGCTGATATTATCGATTTCAAAATTGATCCCCAGCCGCGCCTGGCCCTCTTCGATCGTGAGGGTATCCGCCCGGAACAGGGTGATGCGGGCCCCCGAAAGTCCCTCCAGGTAAATACTACGCCCGATACCGCAGGTGGGTACGGCCCGGCACCAGTCCCAGCCGTAGGTATAAGCGGGTTTTCGCATATGGGTGCGCTGGTTGTGGTTGCCGTTTACGGAATAGTAGGACATGGTATCCGCCATTTCGTAGTTGTCCTCAAGCCCGCCGGTAAGGCGGATAATAATCCGGTTCTGGCCCTCCTTAAGGAAGCGCTTTACATCCTCCTCAAAGGCAACAAAGGTGTTGCTATGCGTAAAGGCCACCACACCGTTGATGATGATATGGGCCTTAAAGTCCAGCATTTCGATGTGGAGCCGTACCTGTTCATGATCCAGAAGCTCCCGGGAAACCTCAAAGTCCCGAAAAAACCACCAGGAAAGGTCCTCAAGCCAGCGGACGTGCAGGGTATGATCCTGTTCCAGAGGCTCTTCCATAAGACCGGCTCCTACCAGGGCGGTGATAACATCGCAGGGAACCGGGGCGTCCACATAGCCTTCCCTTTTGGGGAAGGGAGGCTTATGGGGCATCCGGGTGGGGCCGGTAATTTCAAATTTCCCTTCGGGCCGGGAAGTAACCATCGCGTACTGTTCCGGGCCTACATCGATAAATTCAGCCCGTAATTTCCAAGTACCTGCTAATGACTGTTTTACGCTCATGTTTTTTTGCTCCTTAATCAACAACCTCGCCCTTCAGGGCGAGGTATGTTGTTCTTTAGTGGTGGTTAGACTCAGGGTTCATACCCTAATAACGCCCTAAAGCTCCCCGCCGCAAGGCGGGTTTCTGGATATGAACCCTTCGCTACGAACCAAAGAGACTATAAAAATTGAAACCAGTTTATCCGGAAAGATCCGGTACACTTCAAAAATACATCGTGAATTCCCTCCACGGCCCCCCGGGAAGGACTTTTTTCGAGTTCCGCCGCATAGGTCTTGTAGATAAAGTCGCTGCCGGTTTGTAAGCCCCCCAGGACCGCCAGCCGGCGGCCCTCTTCTGTTTCACCGGCGGCATCCGCCCAGACCTCGACGGAGGCTTCCGCCCGGGCGGCCAGGCGAATGAGGAATTCCCTGCCGCCCCTGCCCAGATTGAGGTCCCGGTAGCAAAACACCGTTTTATCCTCCGCGGCAAGGTAGAGCCCCATCTCGTTGCCCCCGGGCCCAAAGGCAGGCCCCGTATCGGAGAAGGCGCTACGGAAAAAGGAAGGCATCTCCGGCGGCGGATTAAAAGGAGGCTCCCGGTGGTCGTAATGCTCCGCCTGGACAAGGCCGAAGGCGTTTTTCGGCTCCTGGTTTTGTACCGCCAAAATCCGTTGGGCCGTAATATCCCGGTTGTTTTTATACACCGCCTTAACCTTTACCAGGCCGTTTTTAAGCCCCAAGGCGCTTACCAGCCCCTGCGGATCCACCGCTGCGATTTGGGTTGGCTGATCGTCAAGCCCCGTCAGGCTCCATTCAAATAAGCCGGGGTTCAGGGTCTCGAATGTTTCTTGATCGTACTTTTTTTCCGGGGCGCGGAAATAAACGGTCTGCTGGCTGGTTCCGTTTTTCCGCAGGATATGATCGCTAATCCCCGGCCCGTACTTTAAGACCGGGAAATCCACGGTAAGCTTTTCGCCCCCCAGGTCGCATTTGTTTTCCTCCAGTTGGTTGGTAACCTGAATGTCCACCCAGGCGGTTTTTCCGTTGGAAGCCGCCCGGACCCGTACATGGCCGTTCCCCGTGCCCGTGGCGCGGAGGACCCCGTCGCCGTCAATTTCCGCCAGAGCAGTGGGCCTGCCGTCCGGGCCCGTCACGGACCAGCTTATTTCGTCCATGGAAGTGGCCGGACTCAGAACCGCCTTAATGGGCAGCGTACCCTGCCGTACCCGGAGGGAATTTTGCCGATAATGGGGCGCCAGGCTTATGGATTCGGTTTTATCCCGGGCATGGCCAAATTTGAACCAGGCGATACTCAGGCCCCGTTTGGCGGTCTGAATATACAGATCCGTGATCCCCCCAAGGCCGCCGATGGGTTCGGCTATTTTGATCCACCGGGGTTTATTTAAAAAGGCCGGATCGTCCCTATCCATGCCGGGACCGATGCCGAGCCCCGGCGGCAGGGATGTATCGGGCCGGGTGTCCGAAAGGGCTATCGCCTTGATAAGCGTGCCGCCCCCGGCGGGGTCTCCGGCGTAGAGCAAAAGCTCCGTGTCCCGTTCCGCCGATACCAGGGCGGTAAACAAGGAGGGGCTCCGTTCACCGCTAAAGTCAATGTCCTTATAGACAATCCACGCTTTATCGGCGTTTAACAATACGGCGGTACTCCAATCATAGGAGCAGTTGTTCATCTCCATCTGACCAAGGCCGCTGTAGTCGTCAAAATTTTCCGCCCTCTGCAGCGTACCGGTAAAGATCCGGTGGGGACATTCCTCCCCCTCCAGGTTAAGAACTGCCTCCGTAGCCTGGGGATCGGCGGATGACCGGGCCGCCTGAAAAACATATTCCCCCGGTTCTACCCAAAATCGTTCCCGGGTAATATCCCACACGCCCAACTGGTCCTGAATAGCCGTCTGTACCGTAAGGGTTCTGGTCTCGCCGGGCAGGATATTCCGCAGCCGCTCAAAGGCGATTAAACGTTTTTTTGGCTGTTCAAACCGGGGCTGCCGGGACTGCCGGGGATTGTAATAACCGTAAAACTGGACAATCTCGTCGCTGGCGTAGGATCCGGCGTTCCGTACCTGTACCGAAAGCTCCAGGGTATCTTCCCCTTGCTTTGCCACCCTAAGGCCGGTATATTCAAAATCGGTGTAGGTAAGGCCGTAACCAAAGGGATAAAGGGGCTGGCCGTCAAAATACTGATAGGTACGCTTTCCCTTAATAATGTCATAAGTCTGAATTCCCGTATTAATGGTACCGTTCATTTTACTGACATTATCGTTGGTGTTTTCATCGTAGTCAGGATGGCGGTAGGAAGCGGGGCGGTGTTCGGTGCTTGCCCCGGGCATATCGGAAACACGTTTGTACCAGGTAGCGGTAAGCCGGCCCGCGGGGGGGGAGAAGGGCATAAAACCCGTATAACCCGGCGCCGCCCCCTGGTAGCCGTCGTCAAAGAGGGCGCTCAACAGGGCGGCCCCTTCTTCCTGGCAGGACTGGCCGATGTGGAGGATGGCCCTAACCCGGGGATTTCGGTGGATTTCTTCAGTAACCGTCATGGGGCTGCCGGTTTTAACCACCAGGATGACATCCCGGCCCAGCTCCCCGGTGGTGTAGTTGATCACCTCCATCTGGGCATCCCCCAGGCCGCACTGGTACAGGTCCACCGCCTCCCGGGCGTTCAGGTGAGGTTCGTAACCTAAGGCCAAAACCACCACCGCCTCCGGGGGCAAAGCGGAAACCGCCTCGCGGATAGCTTCTTTTTTCGACTTGATAATCTCAAACTCGAATTTCTGTTCGTCCTTAAGACCCTCAAGCCGCTCCGGAACATCAATCGGACCGGCGGTCCCCAGAGGAAGGATACTCCCGTCCTCCCCGGCAAGGCCGATAAAGCTGCCGTGGTTCAATTCCTCATCGTCGGAATCGAAGGCCATGCCGCCGTTTCCCGCCACATAATTATAGACGGCGGTTTTTCCGTCCTTAAGTTTTACCAGGCCGAATTTCTGGTAATTCACATAGGCCAGGGGCTGGGCAAAGCCCATGGAAACATCGTTATCTCCTTCCCCGGGGGCGCTGGTATTATTGACGAATTTCCCGTCGTAGGAAATCTGGGCAAAAAGCCCGTTTACCGGGGTACGGAAGAGGATATAGTTCGATCCGTAATCGTAGACCTCAAAAAGCTTGTCCTTATCCGCAAAGACCGGTTTGGCGCCCCCCCCCTTGGCAAGGATCCGATCCCCGTCGGGGGTTTCCGCCCCGCTTTGCCCCCCCGTGCTTTGACCAAAACCCTTGGCGGCGTTCCGGTATTTGGAGTTAGGGTTCAGGAGGTACTGGCCGTTGGAGGCTTTAATCGCTATGGTATCCACCGCCCGGCTGAATGAAACATTTGCCTTGCCCAGCTTGTTTTCAAAGGCATCCTTGATGGGAACCGTATAGGGATAATTGGGGGAATAATGGTCCCGCAAAATCCAATCCCCCAGGAGCCCCAGGACCACAGCGTGTTTTGTTTCCGCCCCCTTTAAGGGGAGGATGCCGTCATTTTTCAGCAGCACCGCCGATTCCTGGGAGGCTTCCAGGGCCAGTTTTTTGTGTTCGCTGATATTGGACTGAATCGTGCCATAAGCGCCGGGTTTGTTGTAAGGACTGAGGAGGTCAAATTGATCCAGATCCCCCGTCCGCAGCCGGGCCACAAAGGTACGGCGCACCAATTCATCGATATCCTCCAGGGAAACCATACCCCGGGCAACCGCCTCATAGATGGTGGGCATCACCAGGTTCGGCATCTCCCCAAACCCGATGGTGCCGTTTTTGATGGAATCCGCCGCGGAAAGCGCCCG
>JAIRNB010000247.1 GCA_031258265.1 Treponema sp.
GGGCGCCGTTTGCCGTGTCCCTGGTAATGCTTATCGTGGTTTTCTTCCTGGAAATCGAAAAGGATATGGATGTCATGCGCCGGGAGAAGGCCGCCGCCGGAATATAGTATCCGGCCGCGATGCGCCGGCTGTGATAGATGTATACGTTTTTGCGGCTTTTGTTCCAGCACAAACCTGCGGTTTGGGCCGCGCGCGCTGCGCGCACTGCCCCAGCTAAAGCTGGGACGCATTGGTAAATTTTGGGGTATTTTCTGGCGCTAAGCCATGCCACATTATCAAATAAACAAGCTGCGCTTGCCTGTCGCGGGCTCAGCTAAAGCTGAGGCGCGTTTTTCAATTTGGGGGCATACGGAGGCGCTATGCGAAGCCACATTGGTTTAATATACAGCCTGGCCGGCAGGATGCCGGCTGTAGTAAATGCCTAGGTTTTTGTGAAGCAAAAACCTAAAGCCCAAAAATGGCATGGATACCGGCTTTAGTTCCAGCACAACGCGCAAAGAGCGCGTTGTGCCGCGCGCGCACTGCCCCGGTTAAAACCGGGGCGCATTTTTCAATTTGGGGGCATACGGTGGCGCTATGCGGTTCCATATTTGTTAATATACAGCCTTCGGCTGTTCTTATTGCGCAAGGGATTGGAGGGGCCCGAAGGGGCCACCGCAGCCCCGGAGGGGCGAGGAGGCCGGAGCGGGTAAGGGACCCGCGGAGCCCCGGAAAGCCCGGTCCCCGCCCCCTGCGGGGCGGGGATGCGCCCAGATCCGCATTTCAATAGTGTTAGGCTGCTATGGGCCCTCGGTTTCCCCCAGGACGGATTCCCAGAGCCCCATGAAGGGTTCTATCTCCGTCCTTACCCGTTTAAGAAAAGAAATGTCCGCCGGCCTCCGGCCTCCGGCGGCGGCACATTCGGGAAAGTGGGCCCAGACATAATCGCAATAGTCCAGGAGTCCCTCTAGCTCCTCGGGGGCCCTTTCCCCCCGCAAAATTTTCCGCAGCTTTTCCAGGGCCCCCAGCTCCGCTCGGATCAGTTCCGCCAGGCCCCCGGTCTTGTCATGGGGGGCCGCCGGACTGGCCGCCGCTTCCCCAGGTTCTCCCGCCTCCAGCATGGCAATAGCCTCCTCCGCTTTTAGGCTGGGAAGCCCCAGGGAAAGGCCGGAACCCTCGATGTCCATAAGCCGCCGTTCGGCGGCAAATTCCCGCTCAAAAAGATCGCGGTAGTTCCGCATGGCGGGATCGCTGCGCACCGGCCGGCCCAATTTGGAGAATCCCGCGAAGGCGGCGTTTCGAAAGGCGGCGTCCTGGTTGAGGATGCCCCGGAAACGGTTCTGACGGCGGAGCTTTTCCCCGTGGGCGGGGGTAGACCGGGCGTGGTAGCTGTCCAGGGTAAAGGAAAAATCGATGCCAGAGAGAATCACCGGCCCCCGGCTTAGTCTAAGGGCCGCCGCCGTGGCGCTGAGACCCACGGAGCCCAGGGGGGGGAACAGTTCCGGGAGAAGGCCGGCCTTTTTCAGCCGCTTAAAAAAATTCAGCTCCGTCCAGGGAGTAAAAAATACATAGCAGGGTCCCCCCAGGACTTCCGCGGTGGCAGGGAGGGCGGAAAGATCCATGGCCAGGGGGGGGGCCCAGCCCCTGGCGCCGGTAAAGTCCCGCAGGTTCCAATGCTGGCTTTCCAGGGCGATAACCAGGTCCGGCCTGATACCCCGGGCTTTAAGGCAGGGGATCGCCGTATCCACGCAGATAATCTTACAGGCCCCCCTCCGTTTTCCCGCCCCGCCGGGCTTTCGCCTCTCCCAGGTATCCAGAAAGGGATCAAGGGAAGGTCCGGCCCCCAGAACCAAACGGGGGGCTTCTCCAAAGGAAAGGGCGGCGAGGGAAGGGCAGCGGGGGATAAGGGACAGGTTACGGATAAAATTCCTGGCGTAGCGGCGGCCCAGTTTTACCAGGGTCATGGCGTTGCCCCAGTCCCCCGCTATGGCGCTGCGGAGGGTTTCGGCCAGGGCCCCGTATAACTCCGGGTAAAGCTGCCAGCCCCCGGACAGGCGCAGAACCTCTACCCGGCGAAAACGGCGGCTTCCCCAGAGCCGCCGTACCAGGGAGAGGGTCCTCTCCATGCTTTTTTCCCCGGATTCCCCCGCTTCGGGGCCTGCCCCGGCAATACCCAGCATGGCGAGACGGGGATGGGAGGGCAGGGAACCGGCTGTGTTACCGTTGCGGTCCGGGGCCAGGAGTTCCCGGCAGGCTTCCACACAGAGAACCGCCGAATTCGGTTCGTTCTTTTCAATCCGTTCCAGAAGCCGGGGCAGGCCGTAGCCAAAAAGGGGGGAAGGGCAGAAATAAAGGGTCCCGTCTCTTGGGGGAAGGGCCTCAACCGCCCGTTCCCCCTGGGCTACGGGATCAACAGCGGATAACAGGACTTTTCCCCCATGGGAAACGGAAAACCCCCGCCGGGCCGCCTTAACAACGCGGGGAAGTTCCCCGGACATGGGCTATTCTCCGATAAAGTAGCGGCTGTAGGTCTGCCAGAACTGATCCTGTAGTTTTGGACTCTGGATAAAAAAGGAGCCGATATTTCTGGTGTTTAAATAGACGGCGTACTGGAATTCGGATTTAAGAGTTTCGATTGTGTATTCCTCCGGCTCCAGCTCTTCCAGGGGAAGGAGAAGCAGCACCTGATCCCCCAGGACCAGCGGTTCAGAAACAGCGCCCAGGGGGGTAGAGAAGGCGGTTTGCCAGAAACTGTCGCTGGCGGCAAAACTCGCAAGGATCGACTCGTTAAAAGCTTCGATTTTTTCAAGCCGGGGGAAGAGTTCCAGGTTACCGTAGTTTACCGGCAGGGGGCCAAAGGAAAATTTTTCAAGCCCCACTTCTTCAACGGCGGCGGTAAAGCCCCCGCCGTCATTAACGGCGGCCTTCGCCCGGAGTTCCTCCGCCCTGCGGATAAAGTAATCATCCATTCTGCCCCGTTCAAACAGCAGGATGTAGGAACGAATTTTTTCTACCTGGGAAGAGTCGGCGGTATCCATAGGAACGGAATCTTCCTCCGCCCGGAAGAACATCCAGTTTTCCCCATCGTTGACTAAATCGCTTAGTTCACCCTTTTTAAGGGCGCTTATCTTGTTCCGTTCCGCCTCATCCCTGATAAGAGTCGCCAGTTCGTAGACCATTTGGACTCCCATATCCCCCCCCCGGTCGGCGAAGTTATCCTGGGATTGGTTCCGCGCCGCCTCCTCGAAACTTGAGGTTCCGTCCTTTACGGAGGAGAGGATCTGCCGGGCTTCCTGTTCGCCGGATGTAATGGTAATCCGGGAAAGGTGGATCGACCGGAAAAGAGCGGAATTCTGCGCCGCATAGGCGGTAACTTCCGTTTCCGGGTAACTCTGAAGCTTAAAGGCCGTCCCCTCAAAGCGGCGCTGGGGGCCAGCCATGGAAACCACAAATTCCTCTTCCCCCGCAGGTTTTAGAAGTTCATACTGATCCTGCCGGTATTTTTCGGTGGTAAGCGTTTCCTTTACATTCCGCCACAGGGCCATTTTACCGGCAGTGTCTTCCCGGCGGTAAAGGTCCAGGTATTGCAGGGCCACTTCGCGGTCAACCAGGGAATTAGGCGGTTCATAACCGGCTTTCTTCATCTCCCGGAGAATTGCCGTATGAATCACCGTCTCCTGATAGGCGCTTTGCCATGCCTGAAAATTCACAAAATAAGCGTCATCGGCGCTGTAGCTCCCCCGCATCTGGCTGTTATAGTATTCGTACATTCGGGCGAAGTAATTACCCGGACGGTAGGTAATAGGTTCCCTTTCATAATAACCAAAGGTAAGGTCCACCCCCCCGCCCCCCATACCGGGCACAGAAGCGGGGACAAACACAAAAGCAACGATAACAATGATCAAAACCGCCACGGTTCCGATGAAAATCCCCGGATTCGCCTTAAAACGGCGGATAATTTCCGATTTTGCCGATTCTTCGTCCCGAGTCTGCGGCTTTTTCGCCTTATTATCCATAAAAAAACATCCCTCGCTTCGGTTTTTATCTACAGGGAAATAAGCATAACATGGGTGAAAAGGGCGGTCTAGTATCCCAAAGAACCGCCGGTACTTCTTAGTTTGGGCGCATTTTTTGCTGCCGCAAAAAACCGGGCTTTCCGGGGCTCCGTGAAGGCAACTACCGTTGCCCCGCTCCGGCCTCCTCGCTCCGCCTCCGGCAGCACTGCGGTCCTTTGCGCGGAAAAGGACCCGCCCAGCGCTGTTCCCCGTTTTTTTAAACCGGGAATCGCGGGGATTAGAACCTGCCGGCCTCCGGATAATTTGTAACTTCCCTGGGATTTTATTATTATTACAAATAGGAATTGATAAATTCCGGAGATAAAATCTGAATAGCCGCGGTTACAGAAATATTTTTCATAAAACTAGGAGCGTAAAGGCATGAATTTTACACAAAAATTGTCATCCAGGAATCTATTTATCTTTAATCTGGTGCTGGTGGGGGCTATTTTTGGCTTTTCCCTGGCTTTTCTTTCGTTTTCCTGTTCTACCCCCCGGTCCCAGAAGACCGTTTTGGCCGAAGAAAACCCGGTGAACATGCCGGAGAACGCCCTGGGAATGGCGGAGGGGCTGCAAACGGCCTTCCGTTCGGTGGCCGATAAGGTTCTCCCCTCGGTGGTGGAGATTAAAACCGTGTCGGTCCGGCGGCAGCAGCTTCCCAACTACCCCGGTATCCCCTGGGAATTTTTCTTTGGCCCCCGGGAGGGGGAGGAGGATTCCCGGAATCAG
>JAIRNB010000283.1 GCA_031258265.1 Treponema sp.
CTTTCACAAGTGGCGTAAATGGCGCTACTCAGGAATATGGGAAAGAGCGACAAAAGGAAAAAGACCGTTGCCCATTATGTGGCATTCTGTTAAATGAAAATGGCATGTGTCCAAAATGCGGATATAAAAAATAGTCTGGGTTTTCACACATCCACGATCTTGGCAAAAAAGCAGCCATTTCGGTTAAGCGTTAGGCTTATCTACAGTGGCTGCTTTCTATTTCTTGATAGTAATGACAAAGAGAAAATGCTAATAGTGTTTTTGTATAAATGTAATAAATAATTCCCACGGCGGAGCCGCGGAGTATTGAAGGTTTCTCCTTGAAATCTTTGCGTATGGGGGAAACACATCCCCCGCACCCCCAGATTTTAATCGCCCCAAGGGGCGGGGAATTAAACCCCTGGGGATTAAACCATATTGGCTTCGCCAATAAATTTTTTGGGAAAGCCTCGAATTTCGCATGGCGTTCCGGGCGTTTATGCCAAAGGCGGCGGCAGGCCCATTTTGCGGACCCGGCATATACGGTTCTGTTATACGAAATGCGGATTTTACTTCCAGATTATTTTTTCTTGATTGTCTTTAAGTATGTTTCTAAACTTTCTTTCTCATAATCAACAATAATATTATAAAGACTTTCTCTCTCATTACCACCCTGCCATGATTCTATGGCATCAAGATAAGCGGTCCGATTTTTGTTCTTTATTATTGCCGGTACATAACCATTTTGTAATAATATTAAATTCATCAATAATCTTGCGGCCCTTCCGTTGCCGTCTATAAATGGATGTATGCTAACAAACCTTGTGTGCGCTTCTGCCGCGATAATAAGAGGATGTTCTTTCTTTTCTCCAAACAGCCAGTTGAAAAAACTGTCTATTTCATCGGCAATTAACAATGGATCGCAAAAAATATGCCTGGAACCGTCTTTTCGTAAAGTATAAACCGGCACAGCCCGGTATTTACCCACATTTTTTGAATCAATGCCCTTTAATATTATCGAATGAATGTTAAAAATATCTGTCCGCGTTAATTCGGTAATTTTTATGGGATAATTCCCCAATATAATCTATAGCCTCCTTGTGATTTATTATTTCCAAATGTTCCCGTATAGATTTTCCGCCTATGGTAATTCCGTCTAATAATACAATTTTTGTTTCTTGATATGAAAATGTATTTCCTTCGATGGCCGTAGAATTATAGGTAAATTCTATATCAAATAATGTTTTTAAACTCTTCGCCTGTTCATTGTCAAGCGGCCTTAACTTGTCAAGTTCTTTTTTTAAGGGTATCTATTGTTTCCGGTTTTATTTCAATATCGTTATTAACGTTCATGATTATATACTATCATTTTTTCTTAAAATATCAACGGCGTTACGGATTCAGGGCCGCAGGTCCGCGGCCTCCTTAAAAAATACCTCCCAACTGTCCGCCTCCCCGCTGAAAGCGGATTCTTGGGGGCTTTGGCATACAAAAAATTTACCTGTTCTCCCGCGTTTGGGGTTTGCTCTCCCGCCGCAGTTTACGCAGTTCAAAGCTTATCATGACGGCGGTAAGGATGAAGGAGAAACCATCGGCCACGGGACCGGCGGACACGACTCCCCAGAGGCCCCAGATTCTTCCAAAGATGAATATGCAGGGAATGAGTACGATAAACTGGCGCAGCAGGGAAAGAAAAATAGAAATTTTGGGCCGGCCGGTAACAACGTACATATTGGTGGACACAATCTGGAAGCCGTTGAGGGGCAGCATTATCACGGCGATCCGCATGGCCCTGGGGGCAAATTTCAGCAGGGTTTCGCTGGATTCGGTTATGAAGATGCCGACCAGGAATTTAGGGAACAGTTCCACCACCGCAAACCCCACGGTACAGATGGCCGTGGCGGCTCCGGCGGCGAGGATGTAGGTCCGGAGTACCCGGTTGTAGCGTTTCGCCCCGTAGTTGTAACCCAGGATGGGCTGGGCTCCCTGGTTAATACCGAACACGGGCATGAGGATCATCATGATGATGGAACCGCCGATAGTCATACCCGAAAGGGCGATGTCCCCGCCGTTTTCTACCCCCAGGGCCGCCGCGCCGTACCAGCCCATGCTCATATTGTTGATAAGCTGCACGGCGGACATGATGAACTGCAGCAGGAACTGGGCGGACCCAAAGGCCATAATCTGGCCCACCATGGCAAGGGAGGGTGTAAAATTCCGGGGTTTAAGCTTGATAACCGCCCGCTTTCCCAGGCTAAAGGAGACGATCCAAATGGTACTGGCAAACTGGGAGATAATGGTCGCCCAGGCGGCGCCCTGTACCCCCCAGCCCAAAAGAAAAATAAATATGGGGTCCAGGATCATGTTGAGTCCCGCCCCCATGACCACGCCGATCATGGTGATGGTGGGAAAACCCTGGGCCCTGGTGCAGTGGGAAAAACCAAACCCCACCATAGAAAAAGAGCTTCCCAGGAGGATGATTCTGAAATATTCACGGCTGTACGAAATGGCGGCGCTGTTTTTTTGGGCCCCCAGCAGGGAAAGGAGGGGTTCCATAAAGATCATCCCCAAAATGGTGGTGAAGAACCCCATAAAGAGGAGCAGGAAAAAGCAGTGGTTTAGGGCGTTTTCCGCTTCTCCCCGGCGGCCCTGGCCCAGGCGCATGGAGATCATATTGGCGGAGCCTATGCCAAAGAGCATGGCAATGGCCATCTGTATAGTCATCAGGGGCAGTACCAGAGAAAGGCCCCCCAGGGCGATTTCGTTGACTCCCTGGCCCACGAAGATCCGGTCCACCATGTTGTAAAGGGCATTGACCAGCATGCCGGTAACGGCGGGGAGGGAGAACTGGAGAAGCAGCCTGCCCACCGCCACGGTCCCCAGCCGGTCCGCGGCATTGGATTTTACAGGCTGGGGGAGGGGGGAGCCCCGGCCTTCCTGTTGATTTTCCGGCGTATATTTTGACAATGACATTGGGCTAGTGTCATATATTGGTATGGCCTTGTAAAGGTCCGGCGCTTCCCTATCAGGGCGCCGGCGTTTGCCCTCCGGCGCTATGCACCAGCCGCGAAGCCATAATAAATTTCCTTACTGCACAGGCCCGAAGGGCCTGATGCGGTTCCACGTTAGCTTAATATACAGCCTGCCGGCATGGGGCGAAGTAATTGCCCTGATAAGGGGCGTTAAGGAAAAAATGTAACACCCGCCCGGCGCACGGCGACTGTATTTATCCCGGCCAAATGCAAGGGCATCTTTAGGCGGGCGGGCGCGCCGCGGGGCCGGCTGCTTTCTTCGCGCAAGGGATTGGAGGGGCGCGTCAGATCCGAAGGATCTGCGCGTTCTTTGCGCGGAGCGCAAAGAATGGAGCGTAAGCGGAACCCCGGAAAGCCCGGTCCCCTCCCTTGCGAAAGCAAGGGAGGGGATGCGCCCAATATAAACACAAGACCCTCTTATTCGCTAATCCCCACCTGCCGGGCAAGGTCCCTGCCCAGTTCAAGGAGTCTTTCGGTGGATATGAGGGCGGGATCGTATTCGATAAGGAGGCTGCCGGTAAGGGTTTTGATCTCCACGGCCTTGACGCCCGGAATTTCCTGTATTTTGGGGAGGAGTTCTCCGGCCAGGCTCTGGTTTTTCAGTTCCGGCAGCCGGAGCCGGACGCGGCCGGGGATAAAACTTACGATCATTCCCGTTCCTCCGGTAAGAGGGTCCCCTCTGGTAAGAGGGGGCGCATGCTGTTCAGGCTGAGGAGCAGGGTACTTAGGTTGTGCAGCACCATTGATGCGCTGCCCGCGGAATTCCCCAGGATACCCGACAGCATGAGGGCGCTGTTTATCCCCACCGCCAGGCCGGTATTCCACCGGATTCTCTTTATTGTTCCTTCGGCGATAAGCCGGGCTATGACCAGAGGGTACAGGGAGGGGGATTTAAGGGTGATGTCCGCCAGTTCCCGGCTTAAATCCGCCCCCTCTTTCATGGCTATCCCCACATTGGCCGCGGAAATGGCGGGGGAATCGTTGATTCCGTCCCCCACCATGGCTACGGTAAGGCCCCGCTTTCTCAGGGCCCGGATTATTTCTGTTTTTTCATCGGGGAGTAATTCGCCGCGCCAGGAATCCAGTCCCAGTTTTTTCGCTGTCCGTTCCACGCTGCGCTTGTTGTCCCCGGAAAGGAGATAAAGCCGCTTAATGCCAAGGCGGCGCAGCATCGCTATTACCTCCGCCGCCTCTTCCCTGGGGGGATCTTCGATAACAAAAACCGCCGCCAGAACGCCGTCCTGGGCCAGGTAGAGCAGGGATTTCCCCTGGTCCCCCAGGTTTACCTCATCCTGTCCGGCGATGGAAATATCGACATGCTCATCTTCCCTGACAAAATGCCGGGAGCCGATGACCGTGCGCTTTCCCTGGTATTCGGTAACGATGCCGTGGGCGGCGATATACTTTACGGTGGTATGTTCTTCCCGGTGCTCAATCCCCCGTTCCTTCGCATAACGGACTATGGATTTAGCCACGGGGTGGGGGAAGTGCTCCTCCAGGCAGGCGGCTATTTTCAGGGCCGGCTTTTCCTTAAAGCCGTTGTAGGGGATGATCTTCACCAGCGCCGGGGCCGCGTTGGTCAGGGTTCCGGTCTTGTCAAACACGATGGTATCGGCCCTGGCAAAGGTTTCCATGGAAGCCCCGCCCTTAAAGAAGACCCCATTGTTAAGTCCCTCCCGGATGCCGGAGAGGAAAGCCAGGGGGGTGGATAATTTTATGGGACAGGAATAATCCACGGAGAGGGCGGCGCGGGCCTTTTCAAGACTCCGGTAACACAGGGCCATGCTCCCCGCCACAAAAAAACTAAAGGGGACCAGCCGGTCCGCAAGTTTATTGGCGTTTAGTTCCGTATCGGCCTTGGAAGCCTCGGATTGGGAAATAAGGGTAAGGATTTTCTGATACCGGGTATCCTCGCCCTTCTTCCGCGGCTCCACCACGATTTCCCCTTCTTCAATAACGGTCCCCGCGTGGACGCTGCCGCCCTTTTCTTTAAGAACGGCCAGGGCCTCCCCGGTCATGGAAGCCTCGTTCACCATGGCGCCGCCGGAAACCACCATGCCGTCCACGGGGATCATGGCCCCCGTCCTAATGACGACATGATCTTCTATTTGAAGCCGGGAATAGGGAATCTCCATATCCTCCCCGCCCCGTCTTACCCACACATTGCCAAAATGAACGGAAATTTTTTCCGCCAAATTCTCCCTGGACCGGTACTTGGCCCATTCTTCCAGGTATTCCCCGGTTTTAAGCAGGGCCATCAGGGTCGAAGCGGAACGGTAATCCCTCTGGACAAGGTTTAGCGCAATGGCACAGGCATCCAGCAGGGGCACGTCGATCCTCATGGCGGCCAGGGACCGCAGCCCCTTTGTAAAGAACGACAGGGCGGTAAAAACAGCAAGAAAGGGCTTTAACCGGAGAGGGCAAAGAAAACGGATAAGCTGGAACGCGGCAAACACATAGGGGGGCTGCCGTTTTTCAGTTTCCGTTTTTTTCTGAAGGCCGGGGTTGATATGCCGCAGAACCGCCGCCACCCGGCAAATATTCAAAACAGAACTATCGTAATAGACAAGAATACTCCCGCTGACGGGATTGACAGAGGCGCTAAGCACCCCGCCCGTATCGGCAATAAGCCGCGCTACCTCCGAATGTTGATAAAGCCTCAGTTCCGGGGGGGAGACGCGGAACCGTACCCGCCCCGGCAGGGAGTGAACCAGCGCGGCCCTCAGCATCTTAGACCGTTTCCCCGGCTTTCCGCTGGGCGTCGGCCTCCGCCAGCAGATCCTCGGCGGACTCCTTTACCGTCTCGGCGGCCTCCATGGCCATATCCCGGACATCCATCAGGCCCCCCAGCGCCTTGGTACAGAGGCTGCGGAGCTGCTTGCTATTTTTGTAAATCAGCGCCCCCGCCACCGCGCCGCCAAGAAATACCAGCCCATACTTCCACCAGTTATTCATAAGATACCTCCAAAAAAACCGGACCCCGCCGGGGCCGCAGAACCTTTAATCCGGCTCCGCCGGAATGTGAGGGGGATTATAAGCGCATTTATACCGGGGGCGCAACTATTTTTTCCCGCTGTCTTTTTTCCCGCTGTCTTTTCCAACTATCTTTTCCTGCTATTTTTTCCAGGGACGGAAATACCAAAACAACGGCAACCGGGTTTTGCAGGAAGCCCGGTAATTTCAAAATAAAAAACCGGAGACGCTGTACCGCCATGCGACGCATGGAAAACACAACGCCCCCGGTTAATGAATGGAGAGGACTGCTGGTATGGGTAACCCAACAGCCGCCCGGACCTGCCTGGCTGACCGGCAAGACCGGTTTATTGAATCCGCCGAGAGAGGTAGCGGCAAATTCCTAAATTAGGGATTAAGCTCCGCCTTACCGGCAAGCCGTCTTCCCAGCTCATAACACTTCGTCAGGGCCTCATCATCGGGGGCCAGGTGGGCAATAAGCCCCTCCCCGTCCACAACCGCGCCCAAAGATTTCATCCTGTCAACCCAATCCCGCATCCACTGACCGTCCCCCCAGTCATAGGAACCAAAAAGCCCCAGGGCCTTAGCCCCCAGCTCCCCGGAACCCAAACCCGCGATAAAGGGCTCCACCTCGTTCTCCTCCAGGACCTCCGCGCCCATGGCAGGACATCCAAAAGCCAGGGCCGCCGCTTCCTTGACCAGCTCCGCGGAAGCTTCCCCCGGCTGTTTCAGCACCGCTTCGCAGCCCGCATCGCTTACCCCCTGGGCAAGCCGTTTTGCCATGGCCTCCGTATTACCGGTACCGCTCCAATAGACGATCAGCACTTTCTTCATGCTCACTCCTATAGCAGAGGGCGGAACCGCCGCCCCCCAGTCAAACCGGATATTAACCACAACCCTTTTTCAATGTGTTAGCTTATTCTTACAATCTAGTTATACCAAGCTAACAAGTTAATGTCAACTGAATTTTGAATCTTTTTTAAATTTTTTTGCAAAAAAAAGTGATTTTTTTTGGCCGGGATTATTATGGGGGGGAAGCCTCCCCCCTCGGCCCAGCCCGCCTCGCGGTCTTGGCCTGCCCCCCTCTGCGGGGGCACAGCGCCCTTAGCGCCGGATCTGGGAGTTTGCGGGACAAAACCGCCGGGCTGCCCCCGCAACGCCCCCGGCCGGTTTTAGAACCTTACCCGGAGCCCGCAGCACAGGGTAAGACCGGGCATGTAGTAATCGTTAAAAGATTCATAGGACCGGTTAAGGATGTTGCGGAGGACAAGGAAGGCGGAAAGATTCCCGCTGATCTCCTGGTTGACATGGGCGTTCAGGAGAAAATAGGGCCGGAGAAGGCCAATATTGGCGGTATCTGTATAACGGAAGCCCTGGTAATGGCCGGAGATCGTCAAAGAACCGGAAGGCCGCCAGGAAGGGGCCGGAGAAGCCCCCGAAAGCCCGGCTTTCCAGGGAATTTCAACGGAAAAAGCCGCCGAATGTAGGGGCATGTAGGGAATCCGCTTACCGGAGGAGTAACCGTAACCGTAACTGAGAAGATAACTCAGCAAGGGCTGGTAAGAGAGGGAAAAAACAATTTCTTCAAAGGGCCCCGCCCCGCCGGACAGGGGGCCAAGGGGAATCTTAAAGCGGGATTTTAGGTCCAGGCCAAAGAAAACCGCCTTCCCCACATTTTCCGGCCTCCATATTCCCCCCGATCCGTACCAATGGATAGAATCCGCGGTCCACTGGGTAAAAAATGTTCCCTCCAGGTCTATCCGTCCATGGGGCTTCCAACCGGCCCCCAGGTCCAGGCCCCAGCCGTCCTCCGGTTTCAGGTCCCCGTTACCGTACATTCCGCCCCCCGCCCAGTAGAGGTCCTCGAAATCGGGGAGTTTGAAGCTGCGGAAGTAGTTGTTTTTCAGCCTCAGGGAAGGGCCGGCTTCCCAGAGGAAACCCAGCTTGGGGACCGGCGTCAGGGTTCCGTCCCCGCCGAAAACCGTCTTCAGCGAGGGGATGATAAGGAACTGCCGGGGGGCCTGAAATTCCCCGGTGATATAGAGGCCGCCATCATGCCGCCCGTGGAGGCCCATATCGGTGGAATCAAGATGGCTGTAACGGTAGTCCCCCCCCAGCCGCAGGGTAAGCCAGTCCAGGGAATACCAGGTCCAGCGGTTTATGGCGCTTATAGTGTGGAAGCCGTGGCGGGAAGAAGGGCCGTAAGCCAGACTTTGCCAGGCATGGCTAAGGGAAGCCTCGACAGACAAGACCGGAAAAGCTTCCCCCAGGACCCTGGGCATGTCCAGCATCAGGTTCTGCCGGGTGGAAAAATCCCGCTGTTTTTCCGCCGCGCTGGAAATCCCCGAAAGGGGAATATTTTTATCGCCGTAGTACAGACTCCCCCCGGCGATAAACTTTGCGTCCCGGGCCAGGTTCCGGACCAGGGAAAGGGAAGCCCCCATATCCCAGACCTCGTTGCCCTCCCGGCGGAGGGTTCTGCCGTAGTAATCTTCAAAAAGAAAGTGATTCCCCGCCCGGTTGGCAAAAAGCCCCGCAGACCAGGAACCCTTTTCCGTGCCCAGACCCAGGGAAAGGGCGGCGCTCTGGCTGTCCGCCAGGTCCTGCCATTGGGGGCCCTCCCTGCCCTTCCCCGGTTTTTGGTATTTCCCCGGCAGGGCGGCGGTGTTTGAAAAGCTGCCCCCAATCTGTAGTCCCCGTTCCCGCTCTTTTATGGTGACAATGTTGATAATCCCCCCCAGGGCCCCGGTGACGTTGTACTTGGAATCCGAAGCGCCGTAGATCACCTCGATCCGGTCCACGGCGTTAAGATCGATCATGAAAATATCGAAATCCCCGGAGACGGGGGAATTGACGGGGATCCCGTCAATAAGGAAGGCGATCCGCTCCGAATCAAAGCCCCGCAGGTTAATGTCCGTCTGGTTCCCGTAGGGACCGTAGCGGGTGATCCCCAGATTCAGCTTCTCCTGCAGAAGGACCGCCAGATCCGGCGCGTGGGCCGCCTCTATCTCCTCCCTGGGGATCACCCTCATCTGCTGGGTAGTTTCCGCG
>JAIRNB010000167.1 GCA_031258265.1 Treponema sp.
CGGGACTACGCCATGGCAAACTACGCGGAAGTCCAGGCGGTAGCCGGAACGGCCCGGGAAAAGGCGGGCATAAGCCTGGCCGGGGAAATTGACACATCGGCGATACAAATCGGACCGGAACCGGACAGCAGATCGGAGGGCGCCGGCGCGGGTTTCGGCCTTGAATCCTTTAGCGGGGTCCCCAGCCCTGAGAGGGGCCGGGGGGCGGTACGCATCTACCACGTATTCAATTCCAGCGCCCACAGACGCTGTGAATTTGTGGAATTTACCCTGTGGGATTGGGACTATGACCTTGCCCTGGCGGAACTTACCGATCACGCGGGGCATAAACTCCCCTTCCAGTTGCTGGACCGGGAGCCAGTCACCTACTGGGACCACCGTTACGTCCGGTTTATCGCCCGGGTAGAAGTTCCCGCCGGAGGCTACACCACCGTTGTTCTTAGGGAGGGGGAATACTCCGGCGTCTCCCTTTTGAACAACCGTGATCCCCGGCTGGAGGCCCCCCACGGCCCCATCGTTCTGGAAAACGATCTCCTGCGGGCGGAATTCGATCCGGCTTCCGGCGCCCTCCGTTCCCTCAAGGACAAGAAAAGCGGCGGGGAAAAGATTGCCGGCGGCGCTTCAGCGGGACTCGTCGTGAACTGGTCGGAAAAGAGGACCAACAACGCATGGCTTATCGGCCGTAGTGTTGGAGAGGAGCCGCTTTCCCGTCCCACCAGGATTGTTCCCTTTGGCGGGGCGGACTCACTGCGGAAGGGTTTTGAAATTGAGCAGGAGATTCTAAGATCCCGCGTAAAGACCGAGGTGTTTCTTGATGACGGCGCCGGGGTCATTGCCTACCGGTTCCACATCGTCTGGAACGAGGCTGCGGAAGATTACAAACATGTGCCGGTCCTCTGCTTCTCCCTGCCCCTGGCCGGTGAACCGGAGACCTATATGTCCGATGTACCCGCGGGGGTCCAGCGCCGTCCTTCCTCGTTTCAGGATGTCCCGGCCCTGCAGTACACGGCGGCCCTTAGCGGCGGAAAAGCGGTGGCCTTGATCACCGACTCAAAATACGGCTACCGCGGCTGCGGAGGAGTTTTAAGCGCCACCCTTATCAACACCGCTTCCAGCCCCGATCCCTACCCCGAACGGGGTGAACATGCCGTAAAGCTCTGGCTTGCCCTGGAAAAAGCCGATCCCAAATCCCTTTCCGAGACAGCCGGGGACCTGTGCCGCGGGATAAGTGTTATTTCCGGCGGCAGCCATCCGGGTAAACTGCCCCCCGTACGGGAGCTTCTGCGCCTGGGCGCATCCTCCACGGTATTAAGTTCCATAGGCCTTAGCGTTGACGGCGCACTTCTGGTACGGGTGTACGAAACGGCTGGCAAAAGAGATTCGGTTACGTTGACGGTCCCCTCCGCCATCAGGACCGCTGAACTGGTTGATCTTGAGGGGAACCCTGCCGCCGCCCTTGCGCCCACAGGGAACACCGTACAGTTCGACATCCTCCCCTGGAAGATAGGGACGATAAAAATAAACCTGGCGTAAAAGCCGGAGGAGAAGGGACTTATGGAACTAGATAAAAAGCCTGGAAATACTCCCGCCGACCTGGTAAACCCCTATATTGGGAGCATATCGCATCTCCTTACTACCACCATGCCGGAGGTATTCGTTCCATACAGTTATATCCGGGTTTTTCCCTTGGGTGAAGGCTGTGTAGACCGGTACTGCAACGAGGAAGTCCTGGGCTTTCCCCTGGGCGCCGCTTCCATTATGCCCGGTAAGGGGGGCGATTTCGAGAACACCCTGGATCATTCCCGGGAATGGTGCCGTTGTTTTAAGAATGAACTTATCCTGGAAAAATACGGGATCAGGGCTGAAATGACCGCTGCCCGGCACTGCCACTTGTACCGTTTTACCGGCGCCGGGGAGTTAAGGATTTCCGTTCCCCCCGGAGGAACCATAGGGCAGGAGAATGATACTATTCGTATCCATACCCCCTTCAAAGATCGGGACCGGGAACTTCCCGGTCAGTTCATTATCCTTAAATTAAATAAACCTTTTACTGTACTGTCAAATTCCGGAACCGGTCTTGTTATTGACGCGCCGTCTAATGGCGCTGAATACTATGCCGCCGTTTCCTTTATCTCCTTTGAGAAAGCCGCAGAAAGTCTTTCTAAAGAGGTCTCCCCAGGCTGCTTCGATGCCGCCGTTGAAGAATTAAAGGGGATCTGGAACAGTCATTTGGGCCGTTTTCAGGTTGAAGGCAACACCGAAGACCGGCGTATCGTATTCTATACCGCCGTGTACCGGGTCTTTCGCCGCATGATCGACAACGCTGAATATGGCGAATACTTCAGTGGTTTTGATCTTAAAATCCACCGGGGCGATCATTTTTTTACCCGGGATCAGCTTTGGGATACCTTCCGTACAGCCCATCCCATCCGTATGCTGGCAGACCGGGAAAATGAGGAACTCATGCTCCAAAGTTATCTTGATATGTACGGGCAATCCGGTTATCTCCCCTCGTTCATTTCCCAGTTCAGCGAAGTTGGCCCCATGATCGGTTTTCATGCGGCGGCCCTTTTTGCCGATGCCCGCAGCCGGGGCCTCAAAGCAGATTACGCCAAAGCCTACGAGGGTATGCGAAAAAACGCCATGGAACAGTGCATGCTTCCCTGGAATTGCGGGACTCCCCTTACCGTTCTGGATAAATGCTATTTGGAGAAGGGTTTTTTCCCTGCCCTAAAAAAGGGTGAAAAAGAGACCGTCCCCAATGTAAATGAATTCGAGCGCCGTCAGGCTGTCTCCGTAACCCTGGAACACTCGTTTGACGACTGGTGCGTTGCCCAGCTTGCCAAAAGCCTTGGTAAAGAAGACGACTATAACTATTTTATGAAAAGGTCCAACAACTGGAAGAACCTCTACCGTGAAGATCTGGGACTCTTTGCCCCCAGGGATCTGAACGGCGTCTGGGTGGAGGACTTTGATCCCATGTATTCCGGTGGTCAGGGCGGCCGTGATTATTTTACCGAAAACAACGGCTTCACCTGGCAGTGGAATGTCCTCCACGATCCCATAGGTCTTTTCGAGAAGATGGGCGGTAAAGCTGAGGCCGAAAAAAAATTGGACGCCCTTTTCCGCATGGGGACCGGCGGTTCAAATAATAAGTATGTGTATATGGGGCAGTTTCCGGACTCGACCGGCCTTATGGGACAGTTCTGCATGGGAAACGAGCCCAGCTTCCACATACCCTACCTGTATGATTACCTGGGAACACCCTGGAAAGCCCAAAAACGTCTCAGGGAACTCATGGATATTTGGTATACCAATTCTCCCATTGGGCTCTGCGGCGATGAGGACGAGGGTGCCCTTTCAGGCTGGCTTGTTTTTTCGGCCCTGGGCTTTTTCCCCGTATGCCCCGGTTCGGGCCGCTATGCCGTCGGCACAACTCTTTTCGACCGGGCTTCAATTTCCCTGGGGGATGGGAAAATATTTACAATAACCAGCCCCGGCGCCGGGGAAGGCAAACGTTACATCCAATCGGCGCGTCTTAACGGAAAAGCCCTGGGGGAACCTTTTTTTAGCCATAAAGAGCTTTCCGCGGGGGCTGAGTTAGTTCTTGAAATGGGGAACTCGCCGCGGATGACATGGAACGGGAATATCTAGGAGCCTGTGGGACTTGGAATGGGAGTTGAACCAGGGCCGTGAAGAGGCAGGCAAAAACCGCGGAAGAGCGGCATGGGCCCCGTGAAGATAGCCGATCTTCTCGAATTGCCCAAGCCGCCGTAGATCTCCACCTGGGAAAAACCGGCCTCCCGCATCAGGACCCGCAGCTCGCCGGCCCCGTAAATCCGCCGGGTAAATTTCGGCCCTGATCAGGCATAGGCAAGCCAGCGGTCTACCACCTGCTGCCGGTATTCGGCGGACAGGGACTTGAAGAAGGCGCTGTAGCCGGTTACCCGCACCACGAGGTCGGGGTATTTATCGGGGTCCGCGTGGGCCTCAAGGATCTTCTCTTTCGAGACAACGTTGATGTTGATGAGAGTTCCACCCATCTTGTTGTGGGCCCTGATAAGGGCTTTGATGTTTTCGATGCCGCCCATCTCTTTGGCAAGCCGCGCGTCAATGTCAACCTGCAGCGGCACGGAATTACCGTAACCACACTGTACGGAGGCCACCGCGTTTGCCTTTGCCGTCGGCGCGGTTCCGCCGCCGGGAAGAAAGCCCGGATCGGGATCGGCGCTGTGGGATATTTCCGCCCCGGCAAACCTGCCGTTTGGCGTAGCTCCCAGATTCTTACCGCGGATATACACGTCGCCGTGGGAAAAAATCCCCGGAATAACGGTAAAGCCTATGTTGGTCGGCGTTGAATGCATAAGTTCTGTGTACAGTGTGGATATGTACTTGGCATAGCGGTCGGCCGCCGTCCCGCCGGCGCCATACTGGGGCACCGATTTTAGCATTAGCCTTACATCTTCAGCGTCTTTGTAATTATCTTTCAACACCTGATAAAGCCGTTCCCAGGTAATACGCTTCTCCTGTTCCACCCGCTGCTCAATAGCCGCAAATGAATTGGCGGCCGTTGCCAGGGCTACGCCGTCGCAGGTAAAGTCCAGAATATCGACACCACCGTGGGACATGTCCACGCCCCGCTCAATGGGTCCGTGGGCCACCAGGTTAAGGACAATTTCGGGCACATTCAGCCACTTGTACTGGTAGTGCCAGTCCGCGGCTTCCTTGATGATCCGCACCGATTCCGCCAGGCGCCACTCGTACAGGGTTTTGAGCCGCTCCATGCCGCGCTCCCCCCCGGCCATCATATCGTCTAGGGCCAGGAGCAGGGGCTGGGCCAGACAGAGCCGCGTAACATCCTGAAGGCAGTACTCTATGCCCGGCAAGGCCGTCCAGTTACAGCCTACCTTTGCCCTCATGCGGGCGATGGTAGGCGGGTGGCCGTTCCGCATATAGCCCGTATCCAGCCCCCCGGAAAGGGAGTAGCAAACCCCCGTGCCGTCCTCAAAAAGGTACCGTACCGCCCTGGTAAAAAGTTCATCGTTGGTGTTCTCGTGTATCCGCAGGGCAAGGTTGTTCGGAATATTAAGCCGGTGCTGGCCTTCCAGAATGAGGAACGACAGTTTTGTTGATACATCTTTTCCGGTTATGGGATTCTGTCCGCCGATGGTGTGATAATGGGGATCGTTAAAAAAAAGGGATGAAAAATACCATGCCACTTCATCATCGTTCACGATGATCCCTTTTTTCACATCTTCATCGTAGTAGGGCTGCAGCAGGGTATCTATTTCCTGACCGGCGCCGCCGTTGTGGTACATGCGGTCCACATCCTGCCAGTGGACAATCCACTGCAGGGCTTCCCGCAGAGTCCGCGGCGGATTTTCGATAAGGTACTCGTCAATGTCCGCGATGGTAGTGTAGTGGGCTTTGAGTTCAGCATCATCTGTTTCCGCTGCGGCCTTCCGCAGGGCGTTTACATGGCGGCCTATGTAACGCTGTATCGCTTCTACAAGCCGTTCTTCTCCGTCGTAAAACGAGGTATCCTCCGGGTTGTTGAGCTTTCGGAAACGGCGTATTTTCTTAAGGAGGCCGCCCCAGCCCAGTTCAAGGCCAATGCGGAGATCCGGGCCGCAGTGGTTCATGCCGTAGAGTATCCCCATGGCAAGGTTATACTTTGCCCCGCGCTGTTCAAGATCCGTATTGCGGTGTTCAGGCCGCCAACTGGAGCCTATCTTCGATTCCCCAATCCAGCACCCGGCAAAGGCGCTGGCCGGGTGAAAAAACACCGGATGGTGGTCAAGCCAGCTTGAAAATGTTTTGGTAATGGCCTCAATGCCGCTTACCATGTTACACGAAGGATCGACGATCCTCTCAAGGCCTGGTTCCGGATCCAGGGGGATATTCCCGTGATCATCGGTATCCCAATGTCCCCCAAGACGACGAAGTTTCTCATCATTAAACCGCATTTTAAGATTGTGCAGTTCCTTTATCCTGGCATTATAATCCGCCATTGTATCCTCCTTGCCGGCGCAGACCGGCGCTGATCTCCGGTTCGGTTCGGGGGATAATCCCCCGATCCTGATTGAACACCGCGACATAGCGGGACGCAAGATCCTCCAGTTCTCTGAGGCGTCCGGGCGGCGGCGTAGCGCATTGAGACGCGAATTCTTCGTCCAGGGCGTCGTATTTTGCCTTCGCAAGGCCGTGGTAGGGGATAAGCTGGTAGTATTTAATATTCGGCAGCTCTCCCAGCATCCGGGCGATAGCCTCAATTTCTTTACCGGTGTCATTTACGCCGCCCACACAGGGCGTCCGCACCGCCGTTTCGCCCCTGAACTTTTCCCCCAGCAGCCTGAGATTCGAGAAGACGCGATCCCGGTCGCCCCTGACGAAGAACTGGTAGGTCTGGAGCGCAAAACCCTTAATGTCGTACATGATAAGGTCAAGGTGGGGAAGAAGGGATTCCAGCAGTTCAAAGGGGTAATTTCCGGCGGTCTGCAGGGTTGTGTGTATTCCCTCTCTCTTGCAGGCCGCCAGGATCCGGGCCGCAAACTCACTTTGCAGTACCGGTTCGCCGCCGGAAAGGGTTACGCCCCCTCCCGATTCCTCGTAGTAAGAACGGTCGCTCAAAATATGTTCCAGAAGCTCATCCGCCGATACCTTCCGGCCCTTCAAAACCAGGGCCGTGGAAAAACACTCGGCGGCACAGAGTCCGCAGCCGGTACAACGGCCCCTGTCGATACGGTGTTTCCCGTCTTCCGTTATGTGCGCCTTTTCAGAACAAACCTCAAAACAACGGCCGCAGCCGATACAGCGTGAGGGGTAGAACTCTATCTGCGGCCTTACGCTGAGGGACTCGGGGTTATGACACCAGATACAGCGGCAGCTGCAGCCCTTAAAAAATACCGTTGTTCGTATTCCGGGACCATCGTGTACCGCAAAACGCTGAATATCGAAAATGACGCCTTCACCACACATGTTACTTTGAATCCCGCAACAAGCATTACCCCTTTATACCAACAGACGCAATGCCCTGGATAATGAATTTCTGGAAACCAAGGAAGATCCCCAAGGGCGGAATTATGGCTATGGTTGCCACAGCAAAAACCCTGGGGTAATCCTTTAACCCGAATTGTTGAAGCTGGGCTATCATAGTACCAAGCCAGGCGGTCAGGGTGGTTTCGCTGGTCTTGTTGATATACAAAAATGGCGTCATCCAGTCATTCCAGGCGCCCAGGGCGCTGTTAATCGCCACTACCGCCAGTATGGGCCCCTGCATAGGGAGAACTATTCTGAACAGGATACTCCAGAAACCGTAACCGTCAATCTCGGCGGCTTCTTCAAAAGAGGGGGGGAAACTCTTTACCGACTGCATAAAGAGAAAAGACCAAAGAAAGACCCCCCAGCCCATAGGCAGGTAGAGTATCAGTCTGTTGTTTATCAGCCCCTGGCCCCCCTGACCCAGCCAGTTGTTACCCCCCACAAAGGGAAGCCGGCTTATCATGATAAAGGTGGGCATCATGGTCAGTACCCCAGGTATGACCTGGGCCGCGATAATCCCCACCAGGATAGCTTTCTTTGCTTTGAATTCGTAACGGGCCAGAGAATAGCCCCCCAGTACCGCCACCGAACAGTTGACAAGGGTCCACCAGGCGGAACGCATCAGGGAATTTATGAGAGGTTTCAAGGCCCCGTCCATGGCAAAAACCACGTGGTAATTCTGCAGGGTCGGATTCCTGGGAACGATCACCAGACTTCCCAGGGAGGTAAAAGTACGATTGGTCATAAGGGAGGCGAGAAAACCGTAGATCAGGGGATAGGTAGAGATCAGAGCGCACAGGGTCATCACGAAAATCCACACGGTTTTTAGGGTAAATTTTCCGATTGTGTACGATTGTGAGTGGATCATTGATTATCCCCCTTCTGCTGAAGGTTAAAATAGCCCACAGCAAATACAATGGTTGTGAGACCTAAAATGAGGGATTCGGCGCCGGCCATTCCCAGGTTAAAATTCCTGAAACCGTCCCGGTAAATTCTGAACATAAGCACATCAGTCTGCCCATAGGGACTTCCCCCGGAAATCAACATGACCGTATCAAACATCTGCATAGCGCCGATTATTCCCGTAAGCAGAATGTACATGGTGATATACCGCAGTCCGGGGATGGTTATGTAGCGGATCCGCTGCCAGAAGCTGGCCCCGTCAACCTGGGCCGCTTCGTAAAGGGAAGGATCAATCCCCTGGAGTCCTCCCAGCCACAAGATAACTGCCGGTCCTATGCTTTTCCAGGAATTGTAGATCACGATCCAGAAAAACATCCACATTGCCGAATAATTCCAGGCAATCGCGCTCCCCCCTAGGGAGGTGATGATTTTATTCAAACCCTGATTCCCCAGGGGGTTGAGCAAGGCAACCCAGATCGCCGTGGTGGTCGTAGAGGCCGCTACCGCAGGTACATAAATCGCGGTACGGAAAACACCTTTGATCCGGCTTTTCATGTTCAACAAAAGAGCCATTCCAAAGGATAGGACAGTATTAACAGCCAATGTGGCGGTACCAAGCAGAGCCTGACGCAGGAGCAGGATGGAAAAGTCGGAAATCAGGAAGAACGTTTCAAAGTTCTTAAGCCCCACCCAGACAGGTTTTCCACCCAGGCCATTGTAATCGGTAAAGCCCAGGTACAGTCCATAGAGAAGGGGAATAAGACTCCAAATTGAAGTATAAAAAATAAGGGGACACCAAATAAGGTAAGCCCGCCGCGCTTCCCTCCAGCGGCGGGTTCCCTTTAAGGGTACAAGCCATTTGGCATTAACCTGGTTCTTCACAATTTCCGCCTCCCCAGTACCGTTATCTTGTCAGTGTCTCGATTTTCGATTGGGCTTCAGAACAGATTCTGGAAATAGGATCATTAGACATGGTTACCCGGGCGAGTACCTGGCTGTTCAGAATGTCCCAGACATCCGCATGATTCTTCAGGAATACTGCGACACCACCAAAGCTTGAGGCCCCCATTTCATAAGCCGAAACCCTGAGTGATTCTTTGCCTTCCCCCTGGTAGTATCGCTGATCGTCCAGATACTTCTGGGTGGGGATCATCAAGTTTTCGTACTGGAGATAAATGATATTGTTTTCTCCCAGGCATATCTCTTTGTAGAATTTCCAGAAGATATCCGTTTCGGCCTGGGGAATCCCCGCAGGAACACCGCAGTAGACGGTGCCAACCAGACAGTTTCCGGCCTGCCCGCCGGCGGGAATGGGCAGGGGGGCGACCCCGTAGTCCATACCCCAGCTCCGGCAATTAACTTCCTGCCAGGAACCGTTGATAGCGAAAGCGATAGTCTGATCTTCATGGAAAGCCTTCCAAAGGGGATCCTCATCCGTGCCGTTTCCCAGTCCGGGGGGGAAGAACGCGTTCATCTCCCTAATGAACTGCAAGGTCGCCTGGAGTTTGGGATCGTTCAAGTTGATCCTGCCATTAATGGCGAAGTCCGTACCGTTTTGACGGAAAAACGGCGTTGCCCGCAAACCTCCACCCAAGTGGGGGAAACTGGGAATTCCGCCGCCCCAGAACTGGCCTTTTCCCGCGTCGGTTATTTGCTTGGCCATGGCCTTCCACTCATCCCAGGTGGCGGGCGGCTTATTTGGATCAAGCCCGGCCTTCCGCATCAGTCCCTTGTTGTAAAAAAGCATGAACGGGGAGGTTTTCATGGCTACCCCATAGGCCTTTCCATTCATCCCATAATAGATCAGGTTTTTGTTAAGGCCCTCAAGCACATAGGCAGGAACTTCCTGGAGCAGCCCGGATTCCGCGTAGGCGGGGAAAAACCCTTCACCGGCAAGCATTGTGGGGGGAGTCCCGGCGGCAATCATGGACCGCTGCTTTGTATCCAGGGTTTCGGCCCAGCCCCAGTCCACCCACTCCCATTTCACATCGGGGAACATCTTTTCCGCGTCCTGGCGGTTTTTTATCCGGTAATACCCCTCGCCGGTCAGGCCATTGTTCACCAGGGCAGTGCCCTTTTCCCGCGCTATTTCCCGGTTTTCTTTAAGAGTATTCTCCCACGTCGCCACCTGGGTATCATCATAACCCAGCATGGAAATAATAAGAGTGGGACCGGACTTCCCAGCGGTACTTCCCCCGCTTTGCGGCTTGCCGCCTGCGAAGACCAGCGCGGCACTTACACACAGCTCAACACCCAGTAAAAAGAAACGTTTCATGATCCACTCCTTCCTAAAAAATATTTCACAGGAATACTCCTGTAAGCGCCGGACTTAGAAAAAAATCAACAAGCACCATTCCGCATGAAATTGCCCTTTAATATCCTCATCATTCAAGCTTCCCGTTTTTCTAATAGCATAGTATTAGAGAACAGGATACGTTCTGAAATCGTGTTACGAATGAATAAATGATTTTTAAGTCTTAATAAAGAAACAGGGGCTGGAGGCTTTCCGGTAATCAGCCGTGGTTTGAATTTAGTTTTATTGCAATTATAAGGGGGGGGATCGGGGACGGCGGTCAATATAGACGGGAAAACGATACGGGGGAGTAAAAGGGGAGAGGGGTCTGCGGTACACATGGTAAGCGCATGGGCTGGGGAAAAGGAAATTGTGCTGGGACAAGTGGCGGTGGACGAAAAGAGCAATGGAAACGGAGTTTCCGCAATAACGGCAATACCGAAACTGCTGGAACTGCTGGACATTTGCGGAGCGACGGTAAGTATAGACGCGATGGGGTGCCAGAAAGAAATAGCGGCAGGTATTCGAAAGAGGAAAGGGGACTATATACTGGCGGTGAAAGAGAACCAACCACGGTTGTATCAGGATATCAAAGACTTGACTTGTTCAAGAACCCAGTTGGTTCTTTGCCAAGCGAAGCTTGGCTTACAAGTCTTCCAAAAAACCCAAATTTCTAACGAAATTCAGGTTTTTTGTTATTTTTAAGCGGCTGTTGTTCAAAAACTAAAGTTTTTGAACAACCCTATTATTTTCCATGGGGCCGGCGGCGCGGGGCCTGAGCGTTTCCATGCGGGGTTTGGGGCGGAGCCCCAGGAGAGGGGGGTAACGGAATAGACCGGACCCGGCGGCAGCCGGGGAGGACTATGGAGTGAGAGGGGGAGGCTTCCCCCCTTTAAAAACTCCGGGAAGCGCCGGCCCTACTCCGCCCAGTGGAGGCTTCGCCCCACCGCCTTATGCCAACCGGAGATTAAGTCCTCCCGCCGGGCCCCGTCCATGGCGGCGGTAAAAACGGCGTCCTGCTTCCACAGGGACCGTACTTCATCCAGGTTCTTCCAGAAACCGGCCGCCAGACCCGCCAGATAGGCGGCCCCCAGGGCGGTGGTTTCCCGGATTACCGGCCGGAGGATTGTTTCCCCCAGGATGTCGGCCTGGAACTGCATGAGGAAGCGGTCCCGGCTGGCCCCGCCGTCTACCTTGAGTTCCGCCAGGCCCAGGCCGGTGTCTTTTTCCATGGCCCTTACCAGGTCCAGGCTCTGGTAGGCGATGGATTCCTGGGCCGCCCGGATGATGTGATACCGCCGGGTCCCCCTGGTAATCCCCACGATGCAGCCCCGGGCGTACATATCCCAATGGGGGGCCCCCAGGCCGGTAAAGGCGGGGACCAGGTACACGCCGCCGGTGTCGGGAACCTTCCCCGCATAGTATTCCGCGTCGGGGCTTTCGGTGATAAAGCGCATCTCGTCCCGGAGCCACTGGATCACCGCGCCCCCCACAAAGACGCTGCCCTCCAGAACATAGCGAATCTGGCCGGGGAGACTGGCGGCGATACTGGTGATAAGACCGTTGGCGCTTTCAATCGCCTCCTCCCCGGTGTTCATCAGCAGAAAACAGCCGGTGCCGTAGGTGTTTTTGGCCTCCCCCCTGGCAAAACAGCACTGGCCAAAGAGGGCCGCCTGCTGGTCGCCGGCCAGTCCGGCGATGGGGATTTCCCGGCCCTGGATGTTGACGCTTCCATAAACCAGGCTGGAGGGCTTTACCTGGGGCAGCATGGCCCGGGGGATCTCCAGGGCCGCCAGCAGCTTATCGTCCCAATCCAGTTTGTGAATATCAAAAAGCATGGTCCGGCTGGCGTTGGTATAATCGGTTACATGGACCGCGCCGCCGGTCAATTTCCAGACAAGCCAGGTATCCACCGTACCAAAGAGAATCTCCCCCCGGCCGGCCCGTTCCCGGGCCCCCTCCACATGATCCAGAATCCACTTGATCTTGGTAGCGGAAAAGTAGGCGTCCGGCACCAGGCCGGTGGTTTTTTGGATATGATCCTTCAGGCCCCGCTCCACAAGCTCGTCCACCATCCCGGAAGTCCGGCGGCACTGCCAGACAATGGCGTTGTAAATGGGCCGGCCCGTGGCCTTGTCCCAGAGAATCGTAGTCTCCCGCTGGTTGGTAATGCCGACGGCCGCGATGTCCGCGGCCTTTACATCGTGCTTAGCCAAAAGCTCCATCATCACCGCGTACTGGGAGGAGTAGATCTCCATGGGATCATGTTCCACCCACCCTTCCCGGGGGTAAATCTGGGGAAACTCCCGCTGCTCCAGCCCCGCCATGTTCTGGTTTTCGTCAAAAAGAATAGCCCGGGAACTGGTAGTCCCCTGGTCCAGGGCAAGAATATACCGGGGCATAGGAACCTCCTGGCCGCTTAAAATTTGCATCCGTGTATAAGTTTACCCCAAAAGCCGGAGTATTGGAACAAATTCAACTTACCCTTTTTTTGGGCGCATCCCCGGCCCATGGTTGTTGCTTGCGCGACAATTTCAAAAGGGGACCGGGCTATCCGGGGCTCCGCGGGTCCCTTACCCGCTCCGGCCTCCTCGCCCCTCCGGGGCTGCGGTGGCGCACTTCGCGCCCCCTCCTATCCCTTGCGCGAAGAAAGCAACCAAAGGTTGTATATTAAACCAATGTGGCTACGCACAGCGCCACCTAATGCCCCCAAGTTGGAAGGGTTTAGCTGCGCCCGGCGAAAGGGGCTGCTGCGCCCAATTCCACAAGCTCCACCGGGCCTGGATACCAGCCCCGGTTCAGCCTTTCCTCCCCACGAGGATCAGTTTTTCCGCCCGTTCATCGTAGGGGGATTCATCCCAGCCGCCGTAAATTTCCACCCGGGGAAAACCGGCCTCCAGCATCAGGGCCCGCAGTTCAGCGGCCCCATAAAGCCGCTGGGTAAATTCCTTTTCGGTATGTTCCCCCTCCTTAATCAAGGTCCAGCGGTTCCAGAGGCCCACCCAGGAATCCACCGGGGCATATTCGGTAAGTACAATACAGCCCGCCCGCCGGAACCATTCGGACCTTACAAAATCCCGGACCGCCAGTTCTTTACCCAGGGTCTCGATAATCAGGGCCCCGCCGGCTTTAAGAGAATCATAGGCATTTTTTAAAACCCGCTTATCATCACGGGGATCGGCAAAATACCCAAAGGAAATATAAAGGTTTACCACCACGTCAAAATAGCCGGGCCGGACGAAATCCCGCATGTCGGCCCGGATAAATTCGATCTCCAGATTCTCCGCGGCGGCGTCTTCCCGGGCGGCGGCCAGGTAGCCCTGGGTTATATCCACCCCGGTGCAGGCGAAACCCCGGCCCGCCAGTTCCAGGGTCATGCGGCCAAAACCGCAGCAAAGGTCCAGAAGCCGGGGGACCGGCCGCCCAGAACCGGCGGGTAAGGAGGCCCCCCCGTAAAGGTCCAGCCGGGCAAGGCGGGTTATCCCGTCGGCGGCCTGGGGAAGTTCCGCCCAGCGGGCCTCGTCGAACATGATAGGGGCGTATACAGCCCAGAAATTCTCATCGTTGAACCATTCGTCTTCATATTTTGCCATGATTTATTCAAGGGGGGCCTAATACCCCGCTCCTATGGGGCGGTTCAATTCCCAGCCAATGATGGCAGGGTACAGACCCCCGGTAAGAAAAGTCCGTAGGACTTTTTCTTCTCGACCGAAGAACTCCGCCGCTCTGCGGCGGAGTTCTTCGTCAGCTTATTATATCTTTATACCTTGAAAACGCTAAGTTCTCAAAAGTACACTATATGCGGCGTCTATTCACAAAGCCGGCTATTGTTCAAAAAACCGGGGGTTTTTGAACAATAGCCGCTTAACAATAACAAAAAACGCCGGTTTTGTTAATAATCCGCGTTTTTTTGAATAACTTCTATGGCGCCGAATTTGTGGAAAAATTCGTCAAATTTGGAAAATTTGTCACTTTCAAGTGATACCAAATCTCCGGGTTTTCCAGTATATTTATAAGTATGTTTGTTTTTTTTAGAAATGGGTTTATGTTACCCATGGCTCTGGCGATCCTGTTCGCCGGACTTTTGTCAGCCGGTTCCTGCGCTTCCGGGGGGAATCCCCGGGAAAGCGTCTCTCAGGAGATCACTAAAACCACCCGCCGGAAAACAGCCGGTGCGGCTTTTGCGGTATACACTGAGGATATGCAAATTCCCCTTTGGAAGGAACTGCCCTCAGGCCTGGCGGGAAAAAGCAGCCCGGCCCTGGACATCAACCTTAAACTTATTGATTTCGCCGCCTCAACCGCCGGAAGCCCGGAACAGCTTTTCAACAATACCTTTTACCGGGGTTTAAGTGTCCGGGACTATGCCCGGGAATTGATCCGGGTTCAGACCATTGAATACCAGGAAATGGGAGAGGAGGCCCAGAATAACCCCGCCATCATGAATTCCGCTTCCCTGAACTGGTACTATTCGGAGGATCTGGATGCGCCGCTTGACAGTCCCCAGGTCCTGGTGATCTCCCGGAATCGCTCTTTCTACAGCGGTGGCGCCCACCCTACCTCCGATAAGACCTACTTTGTTTTTGACCGGAAAGAGGCCGCGCGGGTCCGCCTTTCCGATATTATCCCGGAAGAATCGATGCCCCTCCTGCGGCAGTTGGCAAACCGGGAACTCCGGGCCGGTAAAAGACTCGGCCCCTCGGATTCCCTTACAAAAGCCCTGTTTTTCGTGGACGAGGCGGAGCTTCCGGAAGACTTTTTCTTTTCCCCCCAGGGTCTCAGCCTTCACTGGAATCCCTACGAAATAGCCCCATATTCGGAAGGGTATATAGAAATTACTATTCCGGCCGGGGAGATCAAAAATCTGCTGAGTTCCAGGGGACGTTACTTGACTGGAGAGCTGTGGAAGGAATGAATCACGGTTCCGCAGCATACTCCGGTAGCTGTGGATTCTAATTAGCCTCTGTCCGCAAGGCCGGCTGCTTTGCGGACAAAACTTGTATTTGTTCCCGTTTTATACCAGAACGGGAACAAATACTTTTTTAAGGAAGTTGCAGACCTGAATCCATGATAGAGCTGTTCAAAAACTTCAGTTTTTGAACAACCGCTTAAAAATAACAAAAACCGGGGATTTTGTTAAAAAATCATCGTTTTTTGAAAGACTTGTAAGCCAAGCTTTGCTTGGCAGCCATGCGAAGCTTGGCAAAGAACCAACCGGGTTCTTGAACAAGTCCAATGTGTCTACATTATGGACAGACTGTGGTTATAAATTCTGACCAAGCCGGGGGAATGAAGCTTCATGAAAATACGGACAAAAATATTCCTGGTTGTTCTGCCCCTTGTCATCCTGCCCCTCTGCATTTCCCAAAGCGCCTCCTACTCCGCGGCCATCCGCGGTATCGACAGGGCGGCCAGGGATTTTTTTGATTTTAAGATTGTGGAACTCCAAAAATACACGGAAAACCAGTGGGCCCTGCTGGTGGAAAACGGCTATGCCGGGCGGAAAGATATGGTGGAGGCCGCGCAGAACGCAGTAAAGATCTACGCCGAAAGCATCATCCTTAGCGATACGGAAATAATCTTTGCCGTTGACGGAAATGGAGAACTGGTCATGGGAACATCGTTCCTGGAATTCCTCCCCGGAGAAAAAGAAACGCTGCTGGGTTTTTTGGAAAATGAGAATCCCCTCATGATTCGGGCCCGAATCGGGGGAAAAGAAAGGATAATCCGTTCCTTTTGGTTTACCCCCTTCGGCTGGCACCTGGCTATTTCGGAAGAAAGGGACAGTTTCTACCGGGAAGCGGATTTTATCACGTTCCTTACCCTGATCACCGCCGGTTCCGCCGCGGCGGCGGCAATACTGCTCCTTTTTGTTTTTTCCCGCTTCCTTACCAATCCCCTGGCCCGGATAGTTAAGGCCATGAACGCGGTAACCGGTTCCTCCGATCTCTCCCAGCGGGTGGATGTGGAATACCAGGACGAGACGGGGGAACTGGCCCATACCTTTAACCGGATGACGGAGGAACTGGAACAGGCATGGGACGAAATAAAACGCTACGCCTTCCAGGCCGTTCTGGCGGGAAAAAAGGAACAGAGGATCCGCAATATTTTCCAAAAGTACGTTCCCCAGGATGTAATCGAAGAATTTTTCAGTTCCCCGGACCCCAATATGCTGCGGGGTAAGAATGTTTCCCTGGCGATTCTCTTCTCCGATATTCGGGGCTTTACCACGATCTCCGAATCCTATGCCAATACCCCGGACCGGCTGGTAGAATCCCTGAACCGTTATTTTTCCGGCCAGGTGGATATTATCATGAACAGGAACGGCATCGTGGATAAGTACATCGGCGATGCAGTCATGGCCTTCTGGGGCGCCCCGGTAAAGCGCGACAATGACGCCCTGCAATCGGTCCTTGCCGCCCTGGAGATGATCGACTCCCTGGCGGGCTTTAACGAAACCCAGCGGCAGCTTGGACTAAAGGAATTCCATATCGGCGTGGGAATTAATTACGGCCTTGCCACGGTGGGGAACATCGGCAGTGAGCGGAAAATGGATTATACGGTAATCGGGGACAATGTGAATCTGGCCTCCCGCATGGAGGGACTTACCAAAACCTACCAATCGGAGCTCCTGATCACCGAAAGCCTCTACGAGGAACTGCAAAAAACAGGACAGGCCGGCGAATCTCTGCGCTTCAGATTCCTCGACACAGTGGCGGTTAAGGGAAAAACCCGGGGAGTTAAAATTTACGCCGCCGGGCGGAATTTAAATCCCCAGGAGGAAAAAGCCTGGGAACTGCACAACCAGGGAATGGAATGTTACTACCGCAGACAGTTTCGGGAGGCGGCGGAAAAATTCCGGGATGTGGTTACGATAATCCCCAGCGATATTAACGCGCGGAATCTCTTTGGCCGCTGTAAGACCTGCCTGAGCAGCCCTCCCCCGCCGGATTGGAACGGCGTGGAGGTAATGCAGACCAAGTAGGAAAAATACGGAAGCCGCGCCGCAGGCGGGAGGGAATACGCCTAATCCGCAAATTAAATCATGCCGGGATACTAATTCTGCTGTTCTCCCTGCAGCACCTGCCGGATGGCGGCCAACTGCGTATTCAGGGATCTGATCTGCTCCGTCTGTTCCGTATTTTGGGCGCGAAGGTTCGCTATCTCCGTATCCCGCTCCGCCACCGTCTGCCTAAGGGCGGTCCCCGCCTGATTGGCCTCGGCAAGCCGCTGATCAAGGCCGGCGTTCCGGGCGGTCAGTTCGGAGTTCTGGGCCGTAAGCTCCGCATTACTCCGCTGCTGTTCCTCCGTAGTCTGCCGCAGTCTGGCAAGCTGCCGGTCCAGTTCCGCGTTCCGGCGCTGCTGCTCCTCCGCCGTCTTCCGCTGATCTTCCAGAGTCTTCTGTTGTTCCTCCAGGGTCCTTCCCTGCTGGGCGGACTGGGTTTGGAGGGCGCTGATCCGGGATTGCAATTCGCTCACCTGCCTGCCCAGACCGGAACCTTCGGCGCCGGACGCTGCCACCGCCTCGTTAAGACCGGCCACCTGTTCCTCCAGGGCGGCGTTCCGCTCCTCAAGCTCGGCCAGGGCCCTTTCGTAGCCCCCGCTTCCCGCCGCCGCCACGGCGTTATTAAGTTTTTCCGACAGGGCAATAAGGCCCTCCAGGGTACTAATACTGGAAAAGTAAAATGCCCTGCGGGGCTGGACGGAACGGATTCCCTGAAAGGACGGGGTATTGATAAAGTCCCGCATGGCGTTCAGCGTGGCGGAGGCTTCCCGCAGATTACCCCCGTTGATAGCCGCCGCCGCCCTGACGTACAGGCCGCTGAGCTGGGATTCGATGGCGGCCCCCTTTTCCTGATCGCTGGACAGGCGGTCAATTTCCTGCTGGGCGCTGGACAGGGCTTCCCGGCTTCGTTCCGCCTGGGCGGCAAGCTCCGCGGCCCGCTCATCCAACTGGGCCTTCAGGCTGGCCTCCCGGGCCCGGGAAGCCTCCAGTATCAGGGAACGTTCATCCTCCAGGGAGGAGATGTTGGCGGTGTATTCTTCCTGAAGGCGGCGCAGGTTGGCTTCCACCACCTTCTGTTCCGCCGTTAGCTCCTGGTTATTGGAAAGGAGTTCCCGCAGTTCATTGTCAACCCCCGCAAGTTTGGCAAGAAAATCGTCAATTTCTGCTTCCTTGGCATCCAGCTCCCGGGCGGTCTCCCGGCGAATCTCCCTGATAAGGGCCCGCTCGGTGGAATTGTACAGCATAGCGCCCCTGCGGGGTCCGGCGCTTTCTTCCCCCTGGGATCTCAGAAAGAGGACCAGGGCGGCGCCTAAAAGCAGCAGGGCGGCGATATTTACCAGGAGGGGGAAAAGGGCCCTTTTCTTTGCCCGGACCGGCTTATCCCCGGCCAGGGAACGGTGATTCTGCCGTACCGCGTTTTCGATTCCCTCCAGGATTCCCTTCTGCTCCGCCTCGCTTATGCCGGAACCGCTGTCAAATACAATGTCATCATCGCCGCTATTCCCCATCGCGCCTGATACCACATCCATCATGTTCACCCCCCGCAGCCAGAACCCCCGTTATTTTACGGAAACCTCAACGGCCTCTTTAGAGGCTAATCTTATCCCCCCCGCCTTCAAGCCCCGGACCGGATAATCCTGGGCCTTAAAATTTTCAGTTAGAATTTTAAGCCTGGGCTTGGGGGCATAACGGACAGTAAAACTAAATTTATCCCGGGTGTCCACATGGAGAAGCTCCGCTCCTTCGGGAACCAGGGAATAGTCCTTATTCATGATCCAGCCTTCAATGACACAGCGTTTGATGTAGGGGTATGACTTTTCCTTATCCTTGTAAATAATGGTGAAGACAGTGGAAGAGAGGACCTCCTTATCGGCAAGGCCAATCCACCAGGCCCCCTGGCCGGCAAAAACCTTCTCCGGCAGATTCGTCACGGACCAGGAGCCGTCTTTTTTCAGCGTCAGGATCCGGTCAAAGGGGGATACCTCCGCCACCACGTCCCCGCTGACGGCGGTCCCAAGATAGCCGGTAGCCTTGTCGTATTTCAGCTCCAGATCCTTCTTCACCACCTCTTTTACATCAACCTTGGCAAAGGAAAGCAGCTCGGTCCGGCGTTTCCCCCGTCCAAAATCCTCACTGGCCTTGATCCGCGCCTCGATGCCGTCGATATAAGCCGTGGCGTATGCGATAATATTTTTAAGGTGCCCGTTAATTTCCTTGATCCTGTTCTGAATTTGGACCATCTCATCCCGGGCCTTATTAATATCGTAAAGGGAAATCCGCCGGATTGGTATTTTAAGAAGATGTTCTACATCGTCGGAACTGACTCCCCGGCTCCCCACTTCCTTGGCAAAGGGCTTAAAACCGGCGATCACCGCGTCCTCCACCCCCTTGGCGGTCTTCATCGATTCAATGGCCTTGTATATCCGTTCCTCAATGAATATCCGTTCCAGAGTCCGCAGGTGCAGCCTGTCCTGCAGTTCCCTTTTTTCTATTTCCAGTTCTTTGGTTAATAGTTTTACTAACTGTTTCGCGTGGTGCTGTATCACCTCCGTCACGGTCATCACCGCGGGGAGCTTGTCCTTAATAACCAGAAGGTTAACCGAAATGGATTGTTCACAATCGGTAAAGGCGTAAAGGGCGTCCACTATTTCCTCAGCATAGACTCCCCGGGCAAGCCGGATCTCTATCTCTACCGATTCGGTGGTAAAGTCATTGATCCCCTGTATTTTAATCCGCCCCGCCTTGGCGGCGCTTTCGATGCTGTTAATAATACTTTCGGTGGTGGAACCAAAGGGAAGCTCCTTGATCAGAATCCGTTTAGGATCGGATGTATCAAATTTCGCCCGGACCAGCACCCTGCCGTTGCCGTCCCGGTAGTCGGAAACATCCACCATCCCCCCGGTGGGAAAATCAGGAAAAAGCTGAAACTTCTTTCCCAAAAGACAGGCCCGTTCCGCCTCCAGCACCTCAATGATATTGTGGGGAAGGATTCTGGTGGACATACCCACCGCGATTCCCTCGGCCCCCATAATAAGAACCACCGGGACCTTGGCGGGAAAAAGCACCGGTTCCCTGTTCCGGCCGTCATAGGAATCCGCAAATTCGGTAAGCTTGGGATTGTAAAAAATATTCTTCGCCAGGGCGGTAATCCGGCACTCAATATACCGGGCCGCCGAAGCCTCGTCCCCGGTAAAGATATTCCCAAAGTTCCCCTGCCGCTCAATAAAATAATCCTTGTTCGCCAGAACCACCAGGGCGGAGCCGATAGAAGCGTCCCCGTGGGGATGGTACTTCATGCAGTCCCCCACGATATTGGCAACCTTGTGAAATTTCCCGTCATCCTTTTCAAAAAGGGTGTGCAATATCCGCCGCTGCACCGGCTTAAGACCGTCTTCCAGATCGGGAATAGCCCGGTCCTTAATCACATAGGACGCATACTCAAGGAAATTCTTATCAAAAAGATTTTTTATGTACGCCACAATACCACCTTCCTTTTATCTTATACAGAAATCATAAAAAAAACAAGAAATCCGGGGATCGGGTCCGGGCAGGCGGGTCTCCGGGGAGCAAATCCGGGACATAAACCGGACTCCCAAATAAATGTACTGGGGTTTTTATCTTTTTTGGGCGCATCCGGCCTGCGGCCGGACCGGGCTATCCGCTTCAATTCCTCAGAATTGCTTCGCAATTCTTCCGGTATTTCCGCTTCTATCCCTTGCGCTCGCCAACGCTGCGCGTTGGCGTTGGGAGTTTCGCTAAGATAAACCTTGTGGTTTATCTTAGCGCATGATCGCAGGGCGTGTTGGCATTGGAAGTCCCGCTTCACAAAACTCCGGGAACAGGGCCAAAAGTCTTGGTGTTTAGGAGGCATCGCGGTAAGTCAAACCGCTGTCTCCGGCCAGGGAAGCATAAACCCGCAGAAGATCATCAAATATCCTGTCCCAGGTTCTTCCCCGGGCCAGGACCCGGCCATTTTCCGCCAGCCTCCGGCGGAGTCCGGCCCCGGCCATGACGGCCAACAGGTTCGCGGTAAAGGCCCCCTGATCGCCGGGGGCGGAGAGCAGGGCATTGTGCCCGTGGGAAAGAAATTCCAGCACCCCGCCGGAGGCAATGGCCGCCACCGGCAGCCCGCTGGCCATGGCTTCCAGGGGAGCGTTGCCAAAGGTTTCCGCCGGCGAAGGAAAGGCAAAACAATCGGCGGAGGCGTAGATTTGGGAAAGCTCCCCGCCGGTCTTAAAACCGGTAAGGATCATGTGGGGAGAATTTTCCCGCCGGATAAGGGCCTCGCAGGGCCCGCCGCCGGTAAACACAAAGGCGCTTTTACCGGGAAAGCGTTTTTCAATCTCCAGACCGGCGTGGATAAGCATATCCAGGCCCTTCTCCGGGGACAGGCGGCCCACATAGAGGAATACAAATTTATCGTCAATCCCCAGGGATTTCCGCCAGCCCCGGCTGCGGTGGCGGGGGTTAAATTTATCCGTATCTATACCCCTGGACCAGATACCCAGGTTCCGGTACTGCCTGCTGACAAGCTGCTCCAGGGTATGCCGGGAGGGGGCCAGAATTTTATGGGCGGAATGGTAAAACCAGGCAAGGTATTTTTCAACCAGGGGTCTTATAAAATCCAGGTGAAAAAAAGGGAGATATTGGCAATAGTCCGTGTGGTAACTCATTACCAGGGGAAGGCCCCGGGAATGGGCGTAACTCAGCCCCCGGTAGCCAATCCCCAGTTCGGTGATCACATGAACCAGGTCAGGCTTAAAACTGTCACAGCGGGCAAAAATATCCCTGGCCGGGGGGAAGGCCAGGCAGCTCTCCGGGGAAAGGGAAATTTTAATTCCCCTGAAACGGTGTACCCCTCCACCCCCCGGTTTTCCCGGCTCCTGAAAAAATTCCCGGCCTTCCCGGGAATTTTCGCGGGGAGCTTTTCTATTGTAATCCGGGGCGAAAAAGGCATAGTGAATACCTTTTCTCTCCAGGTAAGATCGCAGCCTGGACAGGGTATTAGTCACCCCGTTCAGTTCCGGCGTAAAGGTATCGGTAAAGTAGGCAATCCGCATAGGTTCCTCCCGAAGCCAGTGTAGATTCCTTGTACCCCGGACCCATGAAGGATATGCCAAAGGCCGGTAAATTCCCGGTTAAAAATACCGGAAAGGGCCGGCGGGAGTTTCATAGCCGGATTGTTACGCCCCGGCGGGGGCAGGGCCTGCGCGGGTACAGCCCTTGGGGATACGGTTTCGCGCCGGGAAATAGAATCACTAGTACCGGCCGCGGAAATCCGGGACCGGATCATGCATAAGAATACGGAAAAATCAGGTTTTATGGTCCTATTTTTGCATAATTATACAAAAACGAGGAGAACTGCGGTCCCTAGCCGGATTTTCTCCGGCAATTCATGTCCGGGGACCTCCTTTTTTTAAGCGGCCCTGACAATGTAAAGCGGTCCGGCTTCTTTTGTAAAAAAATCCAAAAAAATGCACTTTTTTATTTTTTGGGTGTATTTCGTTCAAAGGCCGGGTTCTACCATTTGTAACGTAATGAGGAGGCAACTATGACCTTATCAATTCGTACTAAAGTAATTCTAATCATCTTTGCGATCATTGCCGGAATGACCACAGCCAGTGTAGTTGTCGGCATAAGCCTGACCAACCGCAACCTTATAAAAACTATTGAAAACGACATGAGCGTGTCGGGAACTATTGCCGAACAGCTTGTGGCGGAAAAGGTTGCCCATATACGTTCTGTTATGCGGCTTACCGCGGAAAAATGCCGCGGCCTGGATGACGCGCAGACCAGGGAAGTTTTACTACAGGTGGCCGCCGGCGAAGGTTATTTAGACATAGGGCTGATAGACAGAAATGGTAAAGTATTGTCCTACGGCATTAAGCCGCCGGATTACGATCTTTCAAAAAATATAAACGCCCGCCGGGCTCTTAACGGAGAGACAGTTGTAAGTACCACCCAGTTTAACAATCACGGGGACTTTATCATGCGGTTCTGGCTGCCCCTGGAGGAGGGCGGAACCATGGTGGCAAGCCTGCCGGGAACCGTGATAAGCGACATACTTTCCGAATTCAGAATATGGAAGACGGGGAATATTTTTGCCCTGGATCATGAGGGCGTGATAATTGCCGACATGGATTCCAGCCTGGTGTACAAGCGCCTCAGTTACATCGGAGAAACGGGGAATGAGGCCCTCAACATCGCCAATGTGGCTACCCGTATGGCGCGGGGAGAAACGGGGGTAGACAAATACAGCTACAATGGAGTCCCCCGAGTCTGCGCATTCCGGCCAATAGCCGGAACCGACGGCTGGTCTTTGGGAGTAGTGGCCCCCATTAATGAAAGCCCCGTCTCCCAGACAAAAAACATCTTCCTTTTATCGGGAGCCGTGTTTCTCGGCCTGGGTATTTTGATTGCCTTCCTTGCGGCCGGTTCCATCGCCCATCCTTTTGAAAAGGTAAAGGAGCTTGCCCTTGTGGCCGAATCCGCATCGGAGGCAAAGAGTCACTTCCTGGCTAACATGAGTCATGAGATGCGCACCCCCCTTAACGCCATCATCGGCTTTTCCGAACTGGAACTGGGGAAGGAAAGAAACGGCGAAATCAAACCCGAAACCTGGGAAAGCCTGGAAAAAATTTACAGTTCCGGCGTAACCCTGCTGGGGCTTATCAACGATATTCTCGATATTTCCAAGATCGAATCGGGCAAATTTGAGCTGGTCCCGGTTAATTATGATATGCCCAGCCTGATCAACGATACGGTGGTCCTCAACATCGTCCGCATAGGCAGCAAACCTATTGTCTTTAAGCTGGACATCGACGAAAAACTGCCGGCCAGACTCTTCGGCGATGAACTAAGGATAAAGCAAATTCTCAACAACCTGCTTTCCAACGCCTTTAAGTACACTAAAGAAGGGGAAGTGATTCTGAAGATCCGCTGTGAACAGGATGGAGAAGGGGTATGGATGACCTACGATATTTCGGATACCGGCATGGGAATCCGGCAGGAGGACATTGACAAGCTCTTTGGGGAATACAACCAGGTGGATACCAGAAGCAACCGTCACATCGAAGGAACCGGCCTGGGGCTTGCCATCACCAAACAACTGGTGGAAATGATGGGAGGCGCCATTTATGTAAAGAGCGAATACGGCAAAGGTACTACCTTTAAGGTCCGCCTGCTCCAGGGCTTTGTCAATAATGATGTTATCGGCAGGAAACTCGCAAATAATCTCCAGGAATTCCGCTACACCATGGCCCGGCAGGACCGGAACAAGCGAATCGTCCGCAGGCATATCCCCTACGCAAGGGTGCTGGTGGTTGATGATGTGGCCACCAACCTCGATCTGGCCCGGGGAATCATGAAACCCTACGGCATGACGGTGGATTGCGTAAACAGCGGGGCGGCGGCCATCAGCCAAATCAGAAGCGGAGAACCCAAATACAACGCGATCTTCATGGACCATATGATGCCCGGCATGGACGGCATTGAGGCGGTACGGATCATCAGAAATGAAATCGACAGCGATTACGCCAGAACCGTACCTATTATTGCCCTTACGGCCAACGCGATCATCGGGAACGATGAAATGTTCCTTAACAATGGTTTCCAGGATTTCCTTACCAAGCCCATCGACATCATGAAGATGAATGAAGCCATTGACCGCTGGGTACGGGACAAGAAGCTGGAGAAGGAACTGGGACTGACGAATAAGGAAGACCTTCCCGAAGAAGGACCGGCTCCTTTGGAAGACGGGGGGACTTCCCTTAAAATTGCGGAATCCCAGGATACCATGGCGGAAGCAGCCCTGGGTGAAGAGGAATTGCAGCGCCTGAGGGAAGTGGAAACCAACCTTAGGGTAGCCGACATCTTGAGGGCGGCGGCGCTGGAGGGGCTGGACTGGAAAAACGGCCTTGAGCGTTTTGGAGGGGACGGCAAATCTTATACGGAGTCCCTGCGATCCTATGCCGTCCACACTCCGGCCCTGCTGGACAGCATACGGACGATAGAAGCTCTGGAGAACTATGCCATCACCGTACACGGAATAAAGGGTTCCAGTTACGGCATATCCGCGGACGCTATCGGACAAAAGGCGGAACGGCTGGAACACGCGGCCAAAGCCGGCAACTTTGTCCTTGTGAAGGCGGAAAACGGCGAGCTTATCACCATGGTTGAAAAATTCATTATCCGCTTAAACGATCTGCTGGACACCCTGAATTTACTGCTGCAAAAGCCCCTCCGGGCCGCACCGGACAGGGCCCTTTTGGAAAAGATCCTGGGGGCCGTAGAAAATTACGAAATGGGAGAACTTGATCAGGCCCTTAGCGAATTGGAACAGTACAGCTACGAAACGGAGGCGGATCTGGTGAGCTGGCTGCGGGATCAGATCGACCAGTCAGAATTCGAATCAGTTAAACTACGGCTCATGTCCCTGGGAAGGGACGATGATCCCCATCAAGTATTTGGCATGCCCATTGGGGCATAGCCGGAAAACAGGAGAATACTATGAAAAACGGACGGCAGATTATTTTCTTGGTCGATGACAACATAACTAATTTAACAGCGGGGAAAAACATGCTTAAAGACCATTACGATGTTTTTCCCATACCATCGGGAACCAAACTTTTTTCGATACTGGAAAAGGTAAAGCCCGATCTTATCCTTTTGGATGTTGAAATGCCGGAAATGAACGGCTATGAGGCGATAAAGAAAATCAAGGAGGAAGAGGATACCAGGGATATACCGGTTATTTTTCTCACCGCTAGAAACGATTCCGGCAGTGAACTTGAGGGCCTAAGCCTGGGGGCCATAGACTACATCTTTAAGCCCTTTTCGCCGCCCCTCCTTCTAAAACGCCTGGAAAACCATCTGCTCATTCGGAGTCAGCAAATAGCCCTGCGGAACTACAACGACAATTTGCAGCAAATGGTAACAAAACGGACCCGCCAGGTGGTGGAACTGCAAAACGCCATACTAAGCACCGTAACGGAGATGGTGGAATTCCGGGACGATGTAACCGGCGGGCATATTGAACGGACGCAGAACTACCTGAAACTCCTGGTGGACAAGCTGCTGTGGGAAAAGATATACGGGGAAGAGATCTCCTCCTGGAACCTGGAATTCCTTGTTCCCTCGGCCCAGCTCCACGATGTGGGTAAAATCGCCATCAGCGACACTATCCTCAATAAACCCGGAAAGCTGACGGCAGAGGAATTCGAGACCATGAAACGGCACCCCTCTATCGGGGAAACGGCCATCGAAAACATCATGAAAACCACATCGGAAAACGATTTTCTCCACCATGCAAGAATTTTTGCCGGAACCCACCACGAAAAATGGGACGGGTCGGGGTACCCCAGGGGCTTAAAGGGCCATGGTATTCCCCTTCAGGGCCGGCTTATGGCGATAGCCGATGTCTATGATGCCCTTATCTCCGCCCGGCCCTACAAACAGCCCATGAACCCCCGGGATGCCGGCCAAATAATCATTGAAGGAAGCGGAAAACACTTTGATCCCGTCCTGGTTGACCTGTTCCGGGACCTGGCGCCGCAGTTTGCCCTGATTGCGGAATACTGGAATGTAACAGTGGAGGAACCAGATGAGCTAAAAGAAACGGCCTAAAGGCCGACCCCGGCAAATGATAATAAACCCCCCATGGGGGGAATTCCCCCCTTTCCTCTCCCCGCCATTGACATAGGAAGATTCCCGGCTATATCATGATAGGTGTAGTATAGGCTGTCCCTAAAAACCTGGCTGGGTTTTAGGGATACCTCGGAATCTTGCGTTGCGGTCTTGCACCCAGGCGTAAAATGTGCGGCCTTTCAATAATATCCGTATAATGTACTTCCCTGGGCCCATGGCTTCTTATGGTACTCTGAGTTAAAAAGGGGAGAAATGTCGGAGCAGCTTTTTCATAGCAATATATCTATGATTCCGGGGAATCAGACCTATCTGGAACGGCCCCGTATTGATCATCTGCTGGAACAGGCGATGCAGAAGCAGGTGGTTATCGTCAGCGCCGGAGCGGGATACGGGAAGACACATGCGGTCTATTCCTTTGTCCACGAATATCCCGCCCTGACCGGCTGGTTGCAGCTTTCCGAGCGGGACAATATTAGCGAACGCTTTTGGGAAAATTTTATCACCGGTATTTCCGTGGGTAACAGGGAGGCGGCTGAAAGACTAAAGTTTATCAGTTTCCCCAAAACGGAACGGGAGTTTGAACGGTACATGTCTATCCCCCAGGAGGAAACCCGGACCGATGTAAAATATATTTTCGTTTACGACGACTTTCATTTCCTCCAGGATAAGGCAGTTTTGCGGTTCCTGGAACATTCCATCAGCAGCCCCTTTCCCAATATCACCTCCATACTTATTTCCCGGACGGAACCGCCCCTCAATCTTATGAACCTTGAATCCAAGGGCCTTTTAGCCCGGATCACCGAGGAGGACCTCCGCTTTACCGAAGAAGAAATGACGGCTTACTTCCATCTCCTGAATATCAGCCCCCCGTCCCAGACGGTTTCCTCGATTTATTACGATACCGAAGGCTGGGCCTTTGCCATACATCTGGCGGGGCTTTCCCTTAAAAACGCCCCTTCCGGCGCCGCTTATGTGAATCAGGCCCTAAGAGCCAACATCTCTAAGCTCATTGCCAGCGAGATCATGGCGCCCCTGCCCCCTCCGGTACAGCGCTTTTTGATCAAACTGTCCCTTATTGAACATTTGGCCTCCGATCTGCTGGAGGATTTGGCCGGAGATCCCTCAATCGTAGAAAAAATGAAGGAGCTGGATTCTTTTGTCCGGTTTGACGTTTATCTTAATGCTTACCATATCCACCACCTCTTCCTTGATTACCTAAAGGGCAGACAGGATGAACTGACGGAATACGATAAAAAGGACCTCTGGCACAAAACCGCCGCGTGGTGCGCGGCCAACGGTCAAAAAGTGGATGCCATCACTTACTACGAAAAGGCAGGGGACTATGAACGGCTGCTTGCCGTAGTCGCAACCATGCCTGTGATGCTGCCAAACCGGACCGCCCGGATGCTGCTGGACATTATGGAGCGGGCGCCGGCGGAGATATACGATCAGATTGCCCACGCCCATGTACAGCGTACCGGACTCTACCTGATCCTTGAAATGTTCGACAAGTCCAGAGAAGAACTGATCGTGGTTATCAATAAACTGGAATCCAGTCCCCCCTCCCCCACCGTGTACCGGACCCTGGTGGGCTGTTACAATCTCCTGGGTTTTATCGGCATGAACACCAGCTCTTATACCCGGGATTACAACTATGTCCATTATTTTGAAAAAGCCCGGCGCTATTATGACTTCAACAAGTTTGAAGTTGGGCCTCCCATGTCGCTGATTGCCCTAAGTTCCTATCTCTGCCGGGTAAACAGCGAAGAGGCGGGGGAAATGGAAAAGTACATAGAAGCCATCAGCGCGGCGATTCCCTATACCTCAGTTACCTTTGGGGGCTGCGCCCTGGGGATGGATGACCTCTGCCGGGGGGAGCTGGCTTTTTTCAGGGGAGATTTGGCGGGGGCGGAACAGTTTATCCTCCGGGCCCACCAAAGCGCCCGGCAGGGGGACCAATACGAGATCGAAAACCGGGTCCTGTTTTATCTTTTGCGGATCAAGGCGGCGCAGGGGAACCACCCGGCCATTGAAGAACTGTTAAAACAAATGGAAGCCCTGCTTGAAAAAGAACATTATCCGACCCGTTTTACCGATTACGATATCCTTACCGGCTGGTACTATACCCATGTAGGACAAACGGACAAACTTGCCCCCTGGCTTAAAAACGATTTTGAGGAAAGCGACCTTAACTCCATCGTCTTTGGCCTGGAAATTCTGGTCAAGGCAAAATACCATCTCTTTGAAAAGCGTTACCCCGCGGTTCTGGCGGTCCTGGAAAGCTGGGAAGACAGGAACAGCCCCTGGAATTTCGTTCTGGGGAGAATCGAGATGAAGGCGCTGGAAGCGGTATGCCGCTACCATCTTAGGGATAAGGAAGGCGCCTTCACCGCCCTGAAACAGGCCTGCCGCCTGGCCGCTCCCAACGCGGTGACGATGCCCTTTACCGAACTGGGAAAGGACATGCGGACTCTAATGGAAGCGGCAATCAAAGACAGGGTCCCGGACCTTCCCCTTGAATGGCTGGAAAAATTGCGCCTAAGCGCGGCGGGTTACGCAAAAAAACTCTTCACCGTCAGGGAACATTACCACCCCGCCTCTTCCCGGGGGGGAAATGCGGAGGGGGGATTAAGCCTGTCCCGCCGGGAGATGGATGTTCTCACGGGCCTTTACCAGGGAATGACCCAGAAAGAAATCGCCGGACAGTTTTCCCTGTCAATAAATACCGTTAAAAGTGTTATCCGCAGTATTTATACCAAACTAGGGGCGGTTAACAGGGCTGATGTGGTGCGGATTGCCGCCGCCAAGGGGATTGTGGGGACCTAAAAAATTGCCAAAACAGCTTGAAAACGGGCTTACAAGCACGGAAAACAACCTATACCTATGGCGGCCCCGGGTAGATCAGCTTTTGGCGAAAGCCCTGCGGAGTCATGTAGTTAATGTAGTGGCCGGAGAGGGCAGCGGTAAAACCCATGCGGTATATTCATTTTTGCAAAGGGAAAACCGGAATGTTATCTGGGTGCAGCTTTCGGAAAGGGATAACCTGGGCTGGCGTTTCTGGGAAAATTACACCGGAGAAGTGGCCCGTCTTAACCCGGAGGCGGGAAAAATATACTTTGATATAGGTTTCCCCGAATCAGGCCGGCAGTTTGATCGTTATCTGGACCTGGTGAAAAATGAAATCGTAAGCCGGGAACGTTATGTAATCGTCTTTGACGATCTTCACTTTCTTAGCAATCCATCAGTTTTACTGCACCTGGAACGGGCGCTGGCGGCCCCGGTCTCAAAAAATACCATCGTTCTTATCTCCCGGACGGAACCGGCGCTGAATACAATTAATCTTTTAGCCAAAGGACTTCTCTCCCAAATCACCGTTGACGATCTCCGGTTTACCAGAGAAGAAACAGACGAATATTTCCGGCTCTACAATGTTTCCCTGGAAGAAGATGAACTTAACCGGATTTACCGGGAAACCGAAGGATGGGCCCTGGCCCTGGGTCTTATCCTCCAGGAGATAAGGGCAAATAAAACCGGCAAGTACAACTGGGACCACGCGATGCGGCCTATCAGAAAAAAAATAGAAGAAAATATTTTTTCCGCCATGGGAGAAGAACTCCAGAAGTTCCTCACCAAGCTTTCCCTTATTGAACGTTGGCCCCGGAATCTCCTGGAACGCCTTGAACCCGGCGGGAAAAGCATTGCCGCCATGGAACAGTTCAGTTCAGTTATCCGCTTCGACGCCTACCTCCACGGCTATAGGATTCACCATCTCTTCCTGGAGCTTCTCCGGGAAAAGCAGAAGGACCTGTCCAAAGGCGAAATCCGGGAAGTGTACAGCAAAAGCGCCGAGTGGTGTATCGAGAACAACCTGCCCACCGACGCCGTTCTGGATTACGAACGGGCCGGCGATTACGGAGGGCTTATCCGGCTTATCGAATCTCTTCCCCGTATGCTGCCCAGAGCTGTGGCAGCTTTCTTCCTGGAAACTGTGGAACGGTTAATCGCCGTGTATACCGAAGATCCCGGCTTTCAGGAAGAGGAAGATTCGGATTTTCTCTTTTTTCGCTTTATTATCCACCCCCGGCTTCTGGCGCTTGTGGATCGTTTTAAAGAGGCCATCGGAGAATTTCAGGCGGGTATCACCTATTTCGAGGCCGCCCCTCCCAGTCCCCAGCGTTCCCGGTTCCTTGCCGCCGCCTACAACAGACTGGGAATCCTGCGCATCTTCACCTCGCGGTATACCAAGGACTACGGCTTTACCCGCTGGTTTGAGCAGGGGTACCGTTACTATC
>JAIRNB010000348.1 GCA_031258265.1 Treponema sp.
CGGTAAAGATCTTTATCACCTGTTTAAGGGGCTTGCTGATGGAACGGGCAATGATAAGGGCCGCGGCCCCTATAACCAGGAGCAGTATGACGCTTATGATGATACTCAGGCGGAGCATCTGCAAAACCGGCCTGTTGACGATAGCATGGGGTATTCCCAGCGCCAGCCCCCAGGGAGTGGCCGTTTTTCCCACAGGAAGCGGGGTGGTGGATATATCATACCTGGTTTCCTTCCCGCCGGCAGAGATAACGCTTGGGAAGGACACGGACGCCCCCTTTCGGACGGCCTCTATCAAGTCCGGCAAGCGGTCCCCCGCCATATCCGTTTCGGTCTCCCTCATGGGTTTCCCTACCCGGGAAGGATCAAAATGGCCCGCTACAATTCCCCCGTTGCTGAAGACCGCCGAAACGGTGCCTTCGTAGGGCATGATGGCCGCCACGTTCTCCTGAATCTTCGACAGGGGAATATCGACGCCCGCGACACCGACGGCCTTCCCGTTCTTCTTTACCGGGACCACCAGTGAGGTGATCAGCGTACTGATCCCGTTGATAGGATAAAAGTAGGGTTCCAACACGGTTTCCACGCCTGTCCGCAGGGGGATGAAGTAAAAATCGCTGTCGCTGCCCTCCGTATAATCCTCCACCGCGTTCAGTTTGACGCCCTCCGCGGTCTGGTACCAATTGGAAATAAACCGCCCCGTCTCATCCGTCCCCGGCGTGTTGGCATATTGGGCATCAAGACCGTCCAGGGCATTCGGCTCCCAAACGGTCCAGACAGCGGCTATTTCCGGGTTTGCCACGGTCAGTTGTTTAAGGAGGAGGTTGTAAAAGAAACGCCGATCCCCAGGCTCTATCTCCTCATAGGTTTCCATTGACTGCGCCAGGGACCTGGCAACGGAAAAACTGGATTCCAGCCATAATCCAAGTTTTGCGGCCTCATTGCCTGCCAGATTATCCAGCTTGTTACTGGTCAGCGCGGTAATTTGCTTTTGGGCGCTGTACAAAACGGTTCCCAGAAGAATCCCGGTTCCCAAAACGATAAGCGCATTAATCATAAGGACAAGTTTATTACCGATTTTCATATCTCCTCCTGTGTTTAGGACTATTCAAAGACCTCGCCGGTTTTAGAAGCCTCTTATGGGGACTTTCCAGGGCTTCAGTTCTTGGGAATACAGCAATTTCTATGTTACATTATTTTCCCAAACTATGAAAGATCGGATTGGATTGGATCGGATTGGATCGGATCGGGAATCCAATGGACTTCCCCTATGGCGGCGGCATTTGCTTTGTTGCGGGAAAACTTATCGTACAGCGAAGCGCAAGGGATAGAAGCGGAAATACTTTTGGCGCAGCCAAAAGATTGGAGCGGATAGCCCGGTTTCCGGCGCGAAGCGTTCTTTGCGCCGCCGGCGCAAAGAAAGGAAATGCGCCCAAATAGTATAAAAATTAAGTTAGCAAGATATAACTTGATATGAAAAGGGGCCGGGTGTATACTGGGAACCCTATAGTTAGCTAATACTAACATATAAGAAGGATGACATGAATCTTGACCGTATCAACCGGTATTTTACCCGGTTCGCTTCGTTTCAAATCCGGCGGCGCTGGTTCTTTATCGCCGGCCTGGCCGCCCTTACCATTATCGGCCTGGCGGGGCTGCGCAGGATGACCACCAGCGACAACATGGATGAATGGTTTAACGAGTTTGATACTATCCAGGTGAACACCGACCGCTTCGAGGAGCTTTTCGGCAATGAGGATCAGGTTCTCGTACTGGTCCAGGCGGAGGATGTGTTTGATCCCGAAGTGCTTGCCATGATCCGGGACCTGGGGGCGGAACTTTTGGAAAAGGTTCCCTACGCGAGGGAACTGCGATCCCTGACGGATATGTCTATCGTTTTTGGCTCCGAAGAGGGTATTGAGCTGCGCAGCCCCTTTGAAGACGGTATTCCTCCGGCGGGGCCGGAACTGGAGGAAAAGCGCGCCTATATCCTGTCCCGTTCCTCCCTGGTGAATATGCTGGTCTCGGAGGACTGCCGGGAAACCTGGCTTGTCCTAAGCCTTTACAATTATGAAAACAAAAACGACTCCGCCGAAATGTACTCCGTGGGGCGGGCCGCCCAGGAGATTATCACGGACCCCAAATGGCAAAGCCCCAAATTTACCCTGAAGCCGTCGGGTCTGGCCTATACCGAATGGGAGGAAAACCAGGTTGTCATGCGGGAAACCGGCAGGCGAATCATAGGCGGCTTCATTGTGGCGTTCCTCTGCCTCATTATCTTTACCCGGTCTTTCAGGGGAATCATAATCCCGGTACTGACTATCATCGGGGGCGTGGGATCGGTTTTTGGGTATATGGCCCATCTGGGGATTCCCGCCGACTCTAACCTTATGACTCTGCCCATTCTGCTGGCCATGGCCCTTTCTATCGGTTACGCCATACATCTGGTGAACTCCTTTAAGCTCCATTTCCGCCGCCTGGGAAAAAGGCGGGAGGCCCTTATCTCCGCGGTGGGGGAAACGGGCTGGCCCATACTTTTTACCGCCATTACCACCATCGGCGGTCTCCTCTCCTTCCTCTTTGCCGGCATCGGCGCCCTGCGCTGGGTGGGGATCACCAGCGCCCTTACGGTGTTCGCGGTTTATCTCTACGTGGTACTCCTGGTGCCGGTCTTTTTCAGTTTCGGCAAGGACCTTCAGGTTCCGGCGGCCGCTGAGAACGGCAGTACCGCTGTGGACCGGGGCTTTTACCATTTCGGGGAACTGCTGATAAAAAAGCGCGTCCCGGTGATCATCGGCGCCTTTGTTATTATTGCCGCTTTTATCCCCGGTATTTTCGGCATGACCGTAAACATGGACTATTTTTCTTTTATGGGAAAAAAGGTCCCCTACATCGCCCGGCTTGCCGAAATCCTCGATACTAAAATCGGTTCCCTCTACACCTACACGGTGATGATAAGCTTCGGCGAAGCTGATCGTTTCAAGGACCCGGCGGAAATGCGGAATCTGGACGCCCTGGCCCAGGACCTGGGGGCTTTGGACTCAACAAAGATTTCCGGGTCCAGGCCCCGGGTGTCTTCGGTAACAGAAATTGTCAAGGAGATGCACCGGACACTGAACGGCGATGATCCCGCCTATTATTCTATCCCCGGCGATCCGGACCTGCTGGCCCAGATTCTATTTCTCTACGAGATCTCCGGGGGCGGGGATCTCTTTAACCGGATAAGCGAGGATTTTTCCACCGCGGTCCTCACTGTGGAACTTACCGGCTATGACGGCAACCGTATAGCCAAAACCGTGAAGGACGCCGAGGCGGCCGCCCGCTCCCGCTTCCCAGGCGGAAACGCGGTGGTGGTGGGGATGATCGCCAGCTTCGTGGAGATGAACAACAAAGTAGTGTACGGAGAACTGAAATCCTTTGGCGGTTCCTTCCTCATCATCTTTATTCTCCTGGCCCTGGTGTTCGGGAGTCTCAGGATAGCCCTCATCGGCATGATCCCCAATATCGCGCCGGTCCTCATCATTGGGGGGATCATGGGCTATGCGAAGATACCCCTGGATATGCTCACCATGACGATCATGCCCATGCTGCTGGGGATCGCTGTGGACGATACGATTCACTTTATCACCCACACGCGGCTGGAACTGGAACGGAGCGGTTCTTACCGCCGGGGGCTGTTGAACTGCTTCGGCAAAATAGGCAAGACCCTGGGAACAACAACAGTAATACTGTGCGCCATGTTTTTTGTTTACGCCTTAAGCCCCATAGCCATGCTTTTCCATGTGGGAGTCCTGGCTATCACCGGAATGGCTTCCGCCCTGCTGGCGGACTACACCTTAACGCCGCTGCTTATGTTTATCCTAAAACCCCTGGGAAAGGAGAAAACCCCATGAAAAAAAGAAACTGTTCCGCCCCTTTGCTGATCGCCGTATCCCTGTTAATTGCCGGACAGGTAGGGCTTTCCGCCCAGAGTTCCGGCGGGCAAAGCGGATACGACATTATGAAACTGGCCGATGAACGCTACACCGGGGATACCGCCCAATACAGCCTCACTATGACCCTGGACAGCGGCCGGGGCGCCCCCCGGGTCCGGGAAGTGTCCTGGTATTTTAAGGACTTCGGGGATACGGAGAAGACCCTTATGGTTTTCAAAAGCCCCCGGGATGTGGCGGGGACGGGTTATCTGTCCTTCTCCTACGATGATGATGATCAGGATGATGATATGTGGCTTTACCTTCCCGCCATGAAACGGATCAGGCGCATCACCGGTTCGGGGAAAAACGACGACTTTATGGGAACCGATTTTACCTACGAGGACCTGGGAAGCCGGAACCTTGGCAAGGATAATTTCACCCTCCGGGGGGAAGAAGTGGTAGACGGAGAAAGCTGCTGGGTGGTGGAAGCAAAGGCGAAGGACAGCAGAGACCCCTATGGCCGGCGGCTTATCCGGCTTAGGAAAGATTCGTATATCTTCATCTCCGTAGATTACTATGACCGCCAGGACCGCCTGCTCAAAACGCTGCGGGTATCGGGGATCGGTAAAATTGACGGCATCTGGACCGCCCGGAAAATGGAAATGACCAATATGCAGAACAAACATTCTACGACCATCGAAATGTCGAATATCCAGTTCAATATCCCCCTGGACGACAACCTGTTCACCGTCACGAATCTGGAACGGGGGGACCGCCGGTGAAGAGGGGAATCCTGGGGGCCCTGTTATTTTCCGCCCTCCTCCCCCTGGCCGCCCAGGTAGAACTGGAACTGCACGGTTCGGTGGAAAGCCTCCATGCCCTTCCCCCTTCCAACGGCCCGGAGCTGATCGATTCCCGGACCGCCTTTACCGGAGAAATCAGCGCCTATGCCGGAAGGGCCTCCGCCTTTGTTTCCCTTTCCGCGGAGTACAACGGCGTAAGCCCCGGCCGCAGCGGTTTCTCCCTGGGGGAAGCCTGGATAGACTGGAACGCCGGGGGTTTTAGCCTCCGCCTGGGGAGGCAGCTTTTATCCTGGGGCGCCGCCGACGGCCTTATCCTTACCGATGTGGTCTGCCCGCAAAATTTAACTTCCTTCGCGGGCCTCGACTTCGCCGGAAGCCGCCTGGCGGTGGACGGCATTAAGCTGCGCTATGCCTTCCCCATCCTTGCCGTAGAAACCCTGTGGCTTCCCTTCTTTACGCCGGCCCGGCTGCCCGATGACACAAACAGACTGTATAGCATATTTTACCCTTCATCGGTTGATGCCGGCGGAGTGACCCTGCCCCTTTCCTATACCGGCCCAGTCCCGCCCCGGGCCGGCGGGGAATACGGCCTCCGCCTTTCCTGCTATACCCCGCTTATGGATTTTTCTTTCATGGGATTTTACGGCTGGAACGATATTCCCTGGACAAGCAAAACCCTATCATCCGGATCAGGATCACCGGGGATTGAAGTTATGCAGGGCTACAACAGAATCATTACCGCCGGGATTGACGCCGGAATTCCCCTGGACAAAGTATTGCTGCGGTTGGAGGCCGCCTGGAGCGGAGGCGGCCGCTATGACCGGCCCCCCGGAGAAAGTGCGGCGCTTTTATCCGGCGGACAGCGGGATGAACCCCTTAAAAGGCACAACCTTAAAATGCTGGCGGGGCTTGACTGGAACCCGCCGGGCTGGTCCCTTTCCGCACAGTATTACGAAGACCTGCTCCCTGAGGCCCACGGCGGCGGGACCGCACGGCCCTGGCGGAAAAACGGATTTAGCCTAAGCTTAGCCAAAAGCCTTTTCCGGGAAACCCTTAGCCTTTCGGCCTGGTGCTACCTGGACTTACGCGACTTTGATACCGCCGGCAGCGTTTCTGCTGTTTATGCCCTAACCGACGCCCTCAGCCTTTCCCTGGGCAGTGATTTTTTCACCGGCGGCATTGACAGGCGGGGAAGCTACGCAGCCTACAGGGATATAAGCTGTGTATGGCTCAGGGCTATCTTCCGGTTCTGAAGAATCTGGGCGCATCCCCGTCCCCTCCGGGGACGGGGACCGGGCTATCGCTGCAATCTTTTGGCTTCGCCAAAAGTATTTCCGCTCTATCCCTTGCGCAGTGAAAGCAACCAAAGGTTGTATATTAAGCTAATGTGGAACCGCATAGCGCCAGTGATTCCCCAGATATTGAGCAAATGCGGACAAGCTTCAGCTTGGCCAGAGCGCGC
>JAIRNB010000197.1 GCA_031258265.1 Treponema sp.
CGATCCGCTGCCGCTGTTCCGCGATGGCCCGCTCCATTTTTTCAATTTCCGCCTTTTCATCATCAATCGCGATGGCGCTCTTAAGCTTTTCAATTTCCCGGCTGTACTCCGCCACAAGCTCTTTGCCCCGCTCAACAATTTCCACAACCCGGTTGTCCTCCGGCCTTAAAACCCCGCTGAACCGTTCCCCCTGGCTTTCGGCGATCACCAGTTCCCCGACCCGGCGATACACTGCTTTAAGTTCCCCGTGAATTTGGGCAATATGTTTTTCCAGGTTTTGAATACGCCGGGCCGGGCCGCCTTCGGCCCCAAGTATGCCCCCCAGCCGCCGCCGTTCCCCCCGCAATTTTTCAAGTTCCCGGACCAGGACGGCGGCGTTTTCCTTCATATCCTGGACAGAACGAACCGCGTCTTCCAGATCATGCCCGATGATCAGGACATTGTTCTCCGCGGCGCTTAGTTTATCCCCCGCGGCGGCGTAGATTCTCCTTAGAGTCCCCTCGTGTTTCACCGCCAGGGTCTTGTACACCGCCTGCTGGGTGTTTTTTCCGATCCAACTGAAAAAATTTACCCCGGTCCGGTCTTCAAGTTCATTCAGTTTAGCCCTGGCATCCTCCAACTTAGGGAGAATCTGGGCGATCTGCTGACGGCAGCCCCCCAAAACCCCGGAAAAGGCATCATCCTCCACGGCATCCCGCCCCAGTTCGGCGCAGGCCCTCTGAATCTCGGCGGCCAGGGTCCCGTGTTCCCGCTCTTTGGCAAGGATTTCCCCTTCCAGTTCCTTGAGACGCTGGGTATTCGCCTCGGTAAGTTTGATAAGATCCTCGGAATCGGCTATTTCTTTCTGAAGTCTGAGGTATTCCCCGGAATCCTCGCCCAGGCTATGCTCCTGCCCGCCGGCCCGGCCAAAAAGAGTCTCCCCAAAATCTTCGTAGGCGGCCCCCAGAGAACGAAGGGACTCCTTCTTTTTAAGCTCCAGTTCACCGATGGTCCGTTTCCGCTCGTCCATGTTTTCATTATAAGGCAAAGACATTTTTCTTGACAATCTTCCCTGACCGTTTCATCATACTAGCAGTTTGTTGCGTTTCAGTGCAGAATCATATAAAAATTCACGAAAGTGAACTTTTATACGGTACAAACTGCCATCGGACCACGGTCCGCAGCCGCCCGGTAACCGGGATTCTTTGCCCCAGGCGTCTTTGGCGTCCCTTACGCAAAAATCCACAAACAGCAGGCTGCGGGCAATCTCACAAAAATGATTGTCAAGGAGTCCCTATGAGCTACAGCACGGAGCAAGTCAAAAATATCTGCATTGCAGGCCACGGCGGAACCGGTAAAACCAGCCTTTTTGAGCATATTCTGTATGCCGGCGCCGTCATTCCCAAACCGGAAACCGTAGATTCGGGAAAAACCGTAAGCGATTCCAGCCCGGAGGAAGCGGACCGGAAAATTTCGATACATACCGCCCTGGCCAATGTTGAATGGGAAGGGAGGAAGATCAATATTTTTGATACCCCCGGATCTTCGGATTTTGTCGGGGATGTGATCCTGAGCTTCCGGGCCAGCGAATTTGCCTTCCTGGCGGTGGACGGCCGGGTGGGGGTACAGATTGAAACCATCAAACTATGGCGAAACCTGGAGGGCCGGAAGAAGCCCCGGGGGTTTTACATCACCAAACTGGACGATGAGCGGGCGGATTTTGGAAAGATCCTGGATGACATCAAGGATAAGTTCAAAATAGAGCCCATCTCCTTTATCCTCCCCATGGGGCAGGGCGCCGCTTACAAGGGTGTAATCGACGTACTTAACGAAAAAGCCTGGTTTGTCCAGGGTGACGGTTCGGCGCTGGAGAAGGAGGGGGAAATTCCCCCCGAATACAAAGAGGAGGCCGCCGCCGCCCGGGAGAAACTTATTGAGGCCGCCGCCGACGGGGACGATACGCTGATGGAGCATTACATCGACAAGGGCTCCCTGGACGCGGCGGAAATGCACGACGGGCTTATTGAAGCCTTAGCGGATCATAAGTACATGCCCGTCTTTGCCGGTTCGGCTTTGAAGAATTCCGGCCTCTTTCCCTTCCTGAGTTTTGCCGCGGACATTGCCCCCCTGCCCAATACCGCCAAGGATCTGGCCCTGGACAGCGGGGGTAAGGAACACGAAGTGCCGGTGGACCCGGGAAAACCGCTTTCCGCCCTGGTGATCAAAACCTCCTACGACCAGTTCTCCGGGAAACTTTCCTGGGTCAAGGTGATTACCGGCAAACTCTCCGCCGAGTCCGAGGCCCTAAACGTATCGGAGAACAAAAAGGAACGGATCGGCAAGCTCTATACCTGTGTGGGGAAAAAACTTGAGGAAACAAAGGAGCTGGCCGCCGGGGATGTGGGGATCATCACCAAGGCCGCAAGCCTTAAAACCAACGATACTATTACAGAAGGGGAAGCGGGCCTTAACTTTCTCCATTTGCGGCTGCCGGAACCGGTTCATTCGGTGGCGGTAAACGCGGTACAAAAAAAAGAGGAAGACAAGCTGGGCGAATTCCTGGTGCGGGCCGCGGAGGAAGACCGGACCTTCAGCTATGTCTTCAATACGGAAACCAAAGAAACGGTAATCTCTGGCATGGGGGAACTCCATATCAATATCATCCTGGACAAGATTCGGCAGAACCAGAAAATCGAAATGGAGACCCGTTTACCCCGGGTGGCCTACCGGGAGACCATTTCTAAAAAGGCCAGCGCCGAATATACCCATAAAAAGCAGACCGGGGGCCACGGCCAGTACGGCAAGGTGGTGCTGGATATAGCCCCCCTAGGCCGGGGAGAGGGTTACAAATTTGAAAATAAGATCTTCGGCGGCGCGGTCCCCAAAAACTACATCCCCGGAGTTGAAAAGGGTGTGGCCGAGGGAATGGCCCGGGGTACCATAGCCCAGTACCCGGTGGTGGATGTGGAAGTGGCAATCGTGGACGGGAAGTACCACCCGGTGGATTCTTCGGAACTGTCCTTTAAGCTTGCTTCCCGGAACGCCTTCCGGGAGGCCATGCGCCAGGCAAATCCGGTCCTGCTGGAACCCGTTATGAATCTGACCGTCTTTGTGGAGGATAAATACCTGGGGGACGTGATGAGCGACCTGTCCGGCAAACGGGGCAAGATCCTGGGGCAGGACGATATGGGGGGCGGTATCGCGGAAATCCGGGCGGAGGCTCCCCAGGCGGAGCTGCTGCGCTACTCCATTGACCTCCGGTCCATCACCAGCGGTACGGGCTCCTTCGGCGTAAGCTTTGACCACTACGCCCCGATCTCCGGCCGTATCGCCGAAGACGTGATCAAGGCCGCCGCGGCCTTCCAGGTTAAGGAAGAAGAGGAATAGGCGGCAGGATAGCGGGTTTATATTGGGCGCATCCCCGCCCTTGCTTTCGCAAGGGCGGGGACCGGGCTATCGCTGCAATCTTTTGGCTCCGCCAAAAGTATTTCCGCTCTATCCCTTGCGCGAAGAAAGCAGCCAAAGGCTGTATATTAACAAATATGGAACCGCATAGCGCCAGTGATTCCCCAGATATTGAGCAAATGCGCCTCAGCTTTAGCTGAGGCAGTGCGCGCGCGGCCCAAAAATGGCATCCATGCCATTTTTGGGCTGGAACAAAAGCCGCAAAAACGTAGAAATTTCTTACAGCCCAAACCTGCGGTTGTTTTTTCCTGGCCTGCGCAAGGGATTGGAGGGGCGCGTCAGATCCGCAGGATCTGCGCGTTCTTTGCGCGGAGCGCAAAGAATGGAGCGTAAGCGGAACCCCGGAAAGCCCGGTCCCCGCCCTTGTGAAAGCAAGGGCGGGGATGCGCCCAGATTCCGAAAAGAAAAAGACAGCATTACTATTACTATTTGGGTACGACCCTGTTATACAACCTCGTCGATTAGGTTCTTCATGATGTATTCCCTGCGCTCCGGGGTATTCTTGCCCATGTAAAAATCCAGGACCTGGGGAACGGTGCGCAGGGTGTTTACCGAAACCGGCACCAGGCGCATATCCTCCCCGATAAACTGGCCGAATTCTTTGGGGTTGATCTCCCCCAGGCCCTTAAAGCGGGTAACTTCGCTGCCAGCTCCCAGTTCCGCCACGAAAGCATCCCGCTCTTTTTCGGTATAGCAGTAACGGGTTTCCTTTTTTGTCCGTACCCGGAACAGGGGAGTTTCCAGGATAAAGACCCGCCCCGCGGTTACCAGTTCTTCAAAATAGGAGAGAAAAAAGGTAAGGAGCAGATTCCTGATATGGAAACCGTCAAAGTCCGCGTCGGTGGCGATAACGATTCTGCCGTAGCGCAGGCCCGATGGATCATTTTCGATCCCCAGGGCCATCATCATGTTGTAGAGTTCCTCGTTTTTATAAATGGCGGCCCTTTTTTTGCCAAACATATTCTCCACCTTCCCCCGGAGGGCAAAGATGGCCTGGGTCATCACATCCCGGCTGGACACCATGGACCCCGCGGCGGAATCCCCTTCAGTAATAAAAATAGTGGAATTTTCCCCCTCCGCGCCGTCTTCCAAATGGAATTTGCAGTCCTTTAATTTGGGAATCTTAAGGGTGATTTTTTTCGCCGCTTCCCGGGCCTCTTTTTTTACCTGGTTAAGTTCGGTCCGCAGGCTTTCGTTGGCTAAGATTTTCCGTTCCAGGGCCTTTCCCGCTTCCTGGTTTTTGTGGAGCCAGTCTTCCACCGCTTCCCGGGTCTCCTGGACAATCCAGGACCGGATGTCCGAATTTCCCAGTTTGTTCTTGGTCTGACTTTCAAAAACGGGGTTTTTTATTTTTATCGCCACGGCGGCAATGGTTCCTTCCCGAATATCCTCGCTGCGATAGTCCTTTTTAAAATAGGCCTGAATCCCCTTAAGAAACCCTTCTTTGAAGGCGGAAAGATGGGTTCCCCCGTCACTGGTAAACTGGCCGTTCACAAAGGAAAAATACTCCTCCCCATAGTTGTTGGTATGGGTAAAGGCAAACTCCAGGCTGCCGGAGACCGCGCCGTCCTTGGCGTTGCCCCCTCCCTTGTAGTAGCCCATGGGGTAGAGACTCTCATCCCCTGTCTCCTCGGCCAGAAGATCGTAGAGCCCCCTGCCGGAGAAGAACTGCTTGCCGTTAAAAGCCAGGGTGAGGCCCGCGTTGAGGTACGCATAATTCTGCACCCGCCGTTCCACAAATTCGCTGTTAAAATGGTAATCCCCAAAAACCTGGCCGTCCGGGACAAATTCAACAAAGGTGCCGTCCTTCTGGACAGCGGATTTGGAAGAGGGGAATTTCCCCTTCCGTTCACCTTTTAATATGCCCCGCTCGAAGATCGCCTCCGCAAATTCCCCCTGGCGGATGGAGACCACCCGGAAATGGGAAGAAAGGGCGTTCACCGCCTTGGTCCCTACCCCGTTGAGGCCCACGGAAAACTGGAACACATCATCGTTGTACTTGGCCCCGGTGTTGATCACCGACACACATTCCACCAGTTTTCCCAGGGGGATACCCCGGCCGTAGTCCCGGACTTTGACCACCGCCCCGGCCGGCTGTTCCTTTATCTGAATCTCGATAAGTTTCCCGTTGCCCATGATAAACTCATCAATACTGTTATCAATTACTTCTTTAAGGAGTACATAGATTCCGTCATCAGGATTACTGCCATCCCCAAGCCTGCCGATGTACATTCCGGTCCGCAGCCTGATATGTTCCAGAGAAGAAAGGGTCTTTACTTTGGATTCGTCGTAAACACCCTTTACCGAAGGGCCGCCGGAAGGCGAAGTGGGGCGTTTCCCCGCTTTAGCGCTGCGGACGGTAGTTTCTTTTGTTTTTATTGCCATAACCT
>JAIRNB010000018.1 GCA_031258265.1 Treponema sp.
GTCCTGGCGGCCTATTCGGGGGGCGCCAGCCAGAGGGGAACGGCGGGACTGCATCCCATGCGCTTTGTGGTCCCCGGTGTAGCGGCCCCGGATTATGCCGGGGGGATCAAGGCGGTGAACGATAAGATCAAGGCCGACGGCCTTGACATCGAGGTTTCCATAATTTATATCCCCTGGGATGTTTACGATCAGCGCCTTAACCTGATGATGTCCACCGGGGAACCCTTTGAGCTGCTCCATGTCATGCAGGATGTAAAAAATATCAGTAATTTGGTGAGCCGGAACGGTATTGCGCCCATTGATGAGTACCTGTCCAAGTACCCCAATCTTAACGCCCGTTTCAGCGCCGATGACTGGAAGGCGGGCCGCTTCGGCGGTAAAGTCTACGGAGTACCCGCCACCTGGAGGAGCTTTGATAACTATCTGGGCGCGGTAACGGTGCTGTTGAATCCCCTGCGGAAGGTGGCCTCCGAATTTCCCGTGAATGGGAACATCGATCAGTTCATTGATGTTTCAAAGAAGATGCAGGCCCAGATCCTCGCGGACAAGGGTAAAACCGCCTACCATTGGATGCACCAGATCTCCTGGCCGCCGAACTGGCTGCACCGGACCTATCCCAGTTTCCCCTTCTATGTGGAAATGGGGGGCAGTCTTATTCTGGCTCGCCAGAACGGTACTATCGATTCCTATTTTGAAAGTCAGGAATTTAAGTGGGACTGCGAGAATTACCGCAAACTCTACCAGGCGGGCCTTATCTACCCGGACATCCTCAACACCCAGAGTACCCACTGGAACGATGAATTCGCCCTTTTGGCTGTGATGCTCCCCTCGGAGGCCAGCAACACGCTGGGCGCCTCGGTAGCCCTAAAGAAAAACCTGCCCGACGAGCAGGTAACCACCTACTTCCTAAACCCGGAAAAGCCCAACGTTACCTTTTATACCCAAAACCTTAACGCCGTCTCCGCCACTTCGGAAAATCCCGAATCGGGTCTAAAGTTCCTCAACTGGCTTTACGGCAGCAAGCAGAACCACGACCTTTTCCACTACGGCATCGAAGGGGTCCACTACACCGCCTCTGCCCCCAATAAGATCGACCCCAAGGTGGATTCTACCGGGGCCGAACTTTACCGGGCGGATACCTGGATGACCGGTTACCTTCCCTGGATGCGTTATGACGAAGCCGCCTCGGAGGATCAGATCGCCTGGGCAAGCTTTAAGTCTTCCAATAAGGTGTATACCCCCATCGCCGGTTTCATTTTCGATTCCACCCCAGTGGCAAGCCAGCTTGCTGCCCTGCAGACCGAGATAATCGCCTCTTTCTACCCCATGCGTTACGGCCTGGTGGACTATGCCTCCAGCTATCCGGCGGCCCTGGCCCGGTTAAAGGCGGCGGGCCTGGATCAGTATATGGCGGAATACCGGCGGCAGTTTGCCGAGTATCTTAAAACCAACCCCGAGGTTGTGCAGCGTTAACAGCCTATGGCAAGAGTCCCCGGCTTCGGCCCGGGGCCCGGTTGTTTTTTGGGCCTTTTCAGATTTTGGGCCGTTTCAGAATTGCAAATTTTGAATCCGGCCCTTTGGCAGGTTTATCATGGGTATAAAATTAGAATCCGCCGCGGCGGAAGAGGCGGGGCTGAACAGGGCCGTTTTGGATGATCTGTTTCGGGCCCTGGAGCGGAGTCCCGCGGAACTCAGGGGCCTGGTGCTGCTACGCCACGGGAAGGTCCTGGTAAGGCGCTTTTGGGAACCTTACCGGGAGGATGATCCGGTATGGGTGTATTCTCTAAGCAAGAGTTTCTGTTCCACCGCCGTAGGTTTTGCCGTCCAGGAGGGGCTTTTAAGCTTGAACGAGAAGCTCCTCTCCTTTTTCCCCGAATACGAAACGATAGCAAGCGATGAAAATTGCCGCGCCATGACGGTGCAGGATCTCCTGACCATGCGGACGGGCCATGAAACGGACACCACCCCCGCCATAATCGCTTCCCCAAACTGGGCGGAAGCTTTTTTCCGCCTCCCGGTAAAGTACAAACCGGGAACCCATTTTGTTTACAATTCCGGGGCCACCTACATGCTTTCCGCGCTGACGCAGAAACGCTGCGGCCTTCCTATCGTGGAGTACCTTAAACCCCGGCTCTTTGATCCCCTGGGATTCAGGGCGGTCTTTTGGGATAGTTCTCCCCAGGGGATCAACACCGGGGGCTGGGGTTTCATGGTGACGCTGGAGGACATAGCGAAATTCGGCCTCCTCTACCTTAACCGGGGAACCTGGCAGGGCAGGAGAATCATCGGCGACGCCTGGGTTGACGAGGCCGCGCTCCCCCATGCGGATAATTCCATCACCGGGGGTAGCGCCGACTGGAGTCGGGGCTACGGCTACCAGTTCTGGCGTTCCCGCTATGGTTTCCGGGGGGACGGGGCCTTTGGTCAATACTGCCTGGTCCTGCCGGAATTTGACGCCGTGCTGGCCCTTTCTTCGGAGACGGCGGACATGCAGGGCCTCTTGGACATAATCTGGACTTACCTTCCCCCCGCCTTCGCCGTTTCCGGCGGAGAAACAGAAGGGCGTCTGGAAAACCGGGAATTCCGGCTTTCCGCAAACGGCGGGGGCTTTAATTCCGCGTCCCTCAATTTTCACCCCGACCGTCTAATCCTGTCCCTGGGCAGGGGCGGGGAAAAATTAACACTGGCGGCCGGCCGCTATGGCTGGCTGGAAACTGAGACCCGCTTCCCCCTAGAGGGCTACAGTTTTATTCCGGTCTTTTCCTCCCCCGGCGGGGAAAAGAAAATTTCCGCCGCCTTCTTCTGGCGGGACGCCGAAACCCTGGAAATACGCATCGTGTACCGGACCAGTCCCCACCGGGAGCTTCTTACCCTCAAGTTCCGGCAAAATGCCGGGGGGTATTCGATTTCTATTTCATGCAGCCCCAATACCGCCGCTCAGGCGATGGGGCGGCCGGCCCTTGAATTCGAGGGTCTCCTTATATAGGGGGTATAAGGGAGCCCCGCGCCGAAATTTCCGGTATTTCTGGTATTTTATTGGAGGATTTCTGTGGATAATACGGATAAAACAAAAAAAATAAAAATAGCCGTTATCGGCTGCGGGAACATTGCCAACAATGCCCATCTCCCCGCCCTGTCCGCCATGCCGGATGTGGAGATTCTGTACGCCGTGGATCTTATTGAGGAACGGGCCAGGGCGGCAAAGGAACGCTACGGCCTTGGCCGCTGGCAGACGGATTACCGCGCCGCCCTGGATGACGGAGATGTCAATGCGGTCTTCGTTCTTACCCCCAACTATTCCCACTACACTATTACCATGGACGCCCTAAAGGCGGGAAAGCATGTATTCTGCGAAAAGCCCATCACCAATAATTATGCCCTCTCCAGGGAAATGGCCGCTGAGGCGGAGAAGCGGAATCTGATCCTCAATATCGGGGTCTGCAACCGTTACCATAAATCGGTGGAGCTTATCAAGGATTTTGTGGAACAGGGCAGGCTGGGGGAACTGTACCACATTTACTGTTCTTTCCGCAGTTTCAGGAGCATCCCCGGTCTGGGAGGCGCCTTCACATCCAAAGAAAAATCCGGCGGCGGGGTTCTTATCGACTGGGGGATTCACTTCCTGGACCTTATCCTCTACATCACGGGGGTGAAGGTCCGTACCGTTTCCGCCAATACTTACAACAAGCTGGGCCGTGATATTTCCGCCTATGTCTACAAAGATATGTGGGCCGGACCTCCGGTTCCCGGCGGGGTCTGCGATGTGGACGATATGGTCAGCGGTTTTGTCAGGACCAGCGGGGCAAGCATCAGTTTTAACGGCGCCTGGGCCCAAAACATCGATCAGAACGAAATGTTTGTCGATTTTATGGGGGACAAGGGGGGTATCCGGCTTATGTACGGCAAAGGCTTCACGTTCTATACCGCCCAGGACGGGGTACTCCAGTCCGTCACCCCCGACTATCATATTCCCAATATGTACCAGCGGGAGGACCTCCGCTTTATCGAGGCCCTGCGGCAGGGCCTTAAAACCCGCAGTCATATCAGCGCCGTGCTGGAAAGCGCCCGGCTTCTGGATGCCATTTACGAATCCGCGGAAAAAGAAGCGGAGATCAGGCTAAACTAGAGCCAGGGAGAAATTAGATATGAAAATTGGAGTTATTACCGATTGTTTTTGCCTTCCCCTTCGGGAGTCGATACGGAAGGCGGCGGAACTTGGTTTTTCAGGGTTACAGATCTACGCCACCGCGGGGGAATTTAACCCATCCCTCCTGGAACGGAAAGACGAACTGGCCTCCTATCTTAAACTTATTAAGGAAAAGGGGCTTTCGATAAGCGCCCTCTGCGGCGATATGGGGGGCCACGGTTTTGAAATCCGGGAGGATAACGGGGAGCGGATAGAAAAAACCAAGCGGATTATCGATCTTGCGGCGGCCTGCGCCGTTCCGGTAATTACCACCCATATCGGGGTTATCCCGGAGGACAGCGCCTCGCCAAAATTTTCCGCCCTGCTGGAGGCTCTGGATACCCTGGGCGGTTACGGGCGGACGCGGGGAGTTACCCTGGCCATTGAGACGGGCCCGGAAAAGCCGGAGACTCTTAAAAAATTTATCGATCAGACCCACGGCGGGGTAGGGGTCAACCTGGACCCGGCAAATTTTGTCATGGTTACCGGCGTTGATCCCGCCGCGGCGGTGGAGATTCTGGGCGCGCATATCGTCCATACCCATGTAAAAGACGGGATCATGAAGAAACAAGCCGATCCGGCCTTTGTTTATAACATTTTCGCCGAGGGGGGCATCGAAGACTTCAGGATGTCCGATTACTTTATCGAAACCCCCGTGGGAGGGGGGGCGGTGGACTTTGATTCGTACCTGGGGGCCCTTAAAAAGACCGGCTATGACGGCTACTTTACCATTGAGCGGGAAGCCGGGGAGGACAGGGAAGAGGATATAGCCGGGGCCCTCCGTTTTATTACAGACAAACTGGGCAAGGCCGGCTACGTGTAGGCCCGGCGGC
>JAIRNB010000113.1 GCA_031258265.1 Treponema sp.
CGGTAACCGACCCGCCGGGGGAATTGATATACAGGTTAATATCCTTATCGGTATCCTGGCCGTCCAGAAAAAGAAGCTGGGCCACCACCAGATCCGCGCTTAGATCGTTTATTTCCCCATCCAGAAATACGATCCGATCCTTGAGAAGCCGCGAATAAATATCATAGGATCGTTCACCGGCCCCGCTTTGCTCGATTACATAGGGGACCAGGGTATTCATTTTTTCGTTCATAGAATGAATCTAACCATTATTCGGCACAAGGTCCAGATAATTCTCCTTTTTGCCGGGCTTTATGGTGTTTTCCGCCAGCAGAATATCGAAAAGTTTCTTTTCGATTACTTCTTCTTTAAGATAGCTCCGCGCCTGCTCCTCCTGGTAATATTTCCTGACTCCATCGGCCATGGCCTCGTTCCCGGCGGCAAGCCGTTCAACTTCCCCGTTTATCTCTTCTTCACTGGCTTCCAGCTTAAGATCTTCCATCAGGGTTTCTACGATAAGCCGGGAGTGCAGGGCCTTGACAGCCTCGGGCCGCCATGTAGTTTCAAGATTTTCTATCCCGCCGTTTTCTTGCATAGATTTAATAAGCTGCTCCGCCGTCGTATTAAAACGGCGGGCCAGGCTGCGCCAGCGGGACTCAATTTCAATACGGATCATGGATTCGGGAATATCCACAGGGGTATCGGCAACGATTTTTTCTAAAAGCCTGCTGATCTTGATTTCCCGCAGCCGGCGTTCCAGATTTCCCGTTAGATTTTTTCTGATACTGTTTTTAAGATCCTCCAGAGTCTGGTACTTTTCATCCACATCCTGGGCCAGATCATCATCCAGTTCGGGGAGTTTCCGTTCTTTCAGGGCCTTAAGACTTACCCGGAGTTTTACCGTTCTTCCGGCCAGGGAAGAATCGGTTCCCTCCGGGTAGGTTTTTACGATTTCCCTGGTTTCACCCTTTTTCATGCCCACAATTTCATCATCAAACTTATAAAAATTATAAGTCGTCCCCAGGGTAAATACAAAGTCCTCCCGTTCCAAAGCGGACAGCGGCTCACCATTGTCGTCAAGTTCGCAGTAATCAATAGTCGCCACGTTGCCCTTTTCCGCCGCCGCGTCTTCATCCCGGTCCAGGACTATGGCGTTCCGTTCCCGGACAGCCTCAAGCTCCCGGTTTATATCATCGTCGCTTATTTCCACTTCCGGGGCCTCCACTTCCAGGCCCTTCCATTTGCCCACCGTCACCTTGGGGAGTACATCGTAGACCACGGAAAAGTTCAGGTCCTGCTCCAGGTCCAGCTTTGGTTCCTCCTGCAGCCGGGGGCTTGAATAGGGCAGGGGCCGCTCCTCCCGGCTCAGACTCTCATCCTGAAAGACCTGTTCCAGGGCTTTTTCGATAACGGTCCCCACAACCTCCCGGTTAAAGGCTTCCCCGAATTTCCGTAACAGCACATTCGCGGGGGCCTTTCCCCTCCTGAAACCGGGAATCTGAACGGTCTTGATGTAGTTGTCCAGAATCTCGCTGTGCTGGGAACGGAGATCCTCCTTTGCCACGGTAAGGGTCAGTTTTACACTTGAATGTTCCTGGGCGCTCAACTCTTTGTTTATGGTCACGGTATCCTCTCCGGGTATGGAAGCGGGGCCTTATGCCGGGCTGTCCTTTAGGTAAAATCAGGAAAACCGGCTTCCGGTGTTCCGCTGGAATCTGTCATGTATACGGGGGAAGGGACTTGGCCTCGAATCCCCGGCTTCCCTCCCCCCCGCCGGCGCAGCTTCCGGTTCAAGCCCCTTCATCGGTCCCAAAATTTTACAATTCTGCGAGAGAAGGGACTTGAACCCCCACGCCAAAGGCACCAGATCCTAAGTCTGGCGTGTCTACCAATTTCACCACTCTCGCTTTTTTACCGACCGCCTGCCCCGGTTTGGGGGACCGGACCGGTATAACCGGTTCCTTTAGAAAGGGCCTTCTCCCAAGCGCTAAGAATTTTAGCTTGGATAGCCTTTCCGTGTCAACGCGAAGCGCCGGCGGGAAATTGGCAATTCCGCGGCCCTTAGGGGGTTCCGGAGGGGCTTCCCAACTGCCCGCAGGCCCCGCCGACCCCCCGGCCCCGGCGAAAACGGCGGGTTACCCGCAGCCCTTCCCCCTCCAAAAGCCGGGCAAAGGCCCCGGTCTCCGCCGCCGAGGGTTCCCTCAGGGCCAGGCCCCGGAACAAAAGACCCTCCACGGGGTTCCAGGGGATAAGGTTTACCACGACATTCAGCCCCTGGGCAAAGCGGCGGAAGGCCCTGGCCTCCTCCGCCCCGGTATTAAGGCCCCGGAAAAGCGCCGCCTCCAGGGTAAGCCGCAGTCTGGTTTTTTTCTGATAGTACAGGAGGGCCTCTTTCAGGTTGGACAATTTTTCGGCGGCGGGCATCAGGGCCCCCCGCAGTTCCTCCCGGGCGCTGGTAAGGGAAAGGGCCAGGGGCAGGGGAGGGCCGGAATCCGCCAGGTCCCGGATCTCCCGGGAAAGGCCGCTGGTGGACAGGGTTATCCGCCGCCCGGAGACGCCCAGGCCCCCCTTGTCCATGATCACCGCCAGGGCCCGCCGCAGTTCCCCCAGGTTGAGCAGGGGTTCCCCCATGCCCATGATCACGATATGGCTGGGCCCCCCCAGGTTAAGCCGCCGCAGATGAAGGAACTGCTCCACGATTTCCCCGGCTTCCAGATTCCGCGTAAAACCCAGGGCCCCGGTTTTGCAGAAGACGCAGCCCATGGGGCACCCGGCCTGGGTGGAAAGGCAGGCAGTCCCCCGGCCCTCGCGGTCCCTTAAAAGCACCGTCTCGATAAGGGCGCCGTCATGGAGGGTAATTTGCAGTTTGACGGTTCCGTCGGGATCGTCCAGCCGGGCTCGGCAGCGGGTACCATAGAGGGAAAAACGGCGGGAGAGTTCTTCCCGCTCATTTTTTCCCAGGTTGGTCATGGTGTCAAAACTTTCGGCCCCCCGGGCGATCCAGGCGAATATCTCCCGGGCCTTGTAAGGGGGAAGGGGGGCCAGCAGGGAAACCAGTTCCTCCCGGGGGAAACCCGAAAGACCGGGGCCGGAAAATTCCGGGGACGGCAAATCGTTATGCCTTGATTCTTTCAAGCATTTCCGTGATTGCCTGGCTGCGGACTCCCAGACGCTGAAAACCCTCCAGGATTTCCTGGGCCCGGCGTTTTTCTCCCTGCCGCCGGTAACACTCCGCCAATTCCAGGTAAAGCCGGTAATTTTTTTGATCTTGCTGGATAAGTCTGATGAGGGAGTCCGCGGCCTCCGTATAGCGGCCCTGGGTCCTGGCTACCACCGCCAGCCCCAACACCGCGTAGGTATCGAATTCGATATTCAATGCCCGCTGGTAATACTCCACCGCCCTTTCATGATTGTCCAGACAGCGGTAGGCGTCTCCCGCCCGGGTAAGAATCACCTTGTTCCGGGGGTCCTGTTCCAGGATACGGTTCCAGTATTCCAGGGACCGGTTTTGCTGGTTCATGCCCCGGTAACAATCCGCCAGGCCGAAGAGGGCGTAGAAATTGTACGGTTCCCGCCGCAGGGCCATCTCAAAGTAGGCGATCCCGTCCCCAAAGGATTTAAGCTTGCGATGGCAATTCCCGATGGAAGTAAGGACCCGGATATCCGCCTTATCCCCGTTGGCCTGGAACATCTTTTCCCAGTAGAACAGGGCATCCCGGTATTCCTTAAAATCGTAGTGCAAATGTCCCAGGCCGATGATGGCGTAGGGGTTTTGCTCCTCCATGTCCAGGACCTTTAGATATACTTCTTTGGAATGTTTAAAGTCCCTAACCTTCCGGTACGCATCGGCTACCCGGGTAAGGACAGTGATGTTCCTGTCATCGTGGAGCAGGTATTGTTCCCAAATTTCAATAGCCCGGTGGAACTGATTCAGGGCCTTATAACAGTCAGCCAGGCCGAAGAGGGCGTAGTTGTTTCCCGGATGGCCGCTTAGACAACGCTGGTAATAAACCGCCGCTTCCCGGAAGTTCCCCCGCTTACGGGCGGCGTCCCCCATGCCTACCAGCGCGTAGTTATTGCCGCCGTCTATATCCAATATTCGGGCGAAGCGTTCCACCGCCTCGGTAATTTTATTTTCCCGGAGCATCTGGTATCCCTGTTTGGAAAGATCGGAAATTTCGGTTATCGCTGGTTCCCGTATTGCCGCGGCGGAATCCAGCGGGAACCCGGTCCCTGGGACATGAAACTGACTCAGCTCTTTCATTTCAGTCATTGGGGGAATCCTCTTTTTCATTGATAAGGCTTTTGATTATTTCCGAAAGATGGATAATGATAGGTTCAGATTTACTGTGGTCCGGGGCAATCCAGTACATCTTGAGGGCATCCAGAAGCCGGCCTTTTGATTTATAGTAATCCCCGATCCGGCAAAGGCCGTCGGAGTAACCGGTGGTAATGAATATACGCCGGGCCCCTTCAATATCCCCCTGGTTGAAAAGGATATTCCCCCGGCGGTTGAGGGACACCTTTACGGCGCCGTCTAATCCGGTTTTCGCGCTGGTTTTTACAAAAAAACCCTGATCTTTGAATTTATCAAATACTTTTTTATAATCCATACAAATAAAATACCATTGAGAATATCTGCTTTAATAATAACATCGGTTTCATACATTGTCAAAAATAAAATACTATCTTGTCATATTTCCCCCAAGATTTTTTTGTTTTTCTTTACCAGGAGGAATTCCACCACCGAACGGCCGTATATCCGGGGAACGCATTTTTGAATGAAAGGAATTTCCCCTTCAAAAGAATCTTGCCGGGGGCGGTGCAAGAGGATTTGGGCGCCGTCTTCGGCAAGGGGGGAGGCGGCGATGCTTCCGGCCAGCTCCCATTTGAAGCGGTAGGGGAAGGGGGGGTCCAGAAAGATATAGTCAAAGCTCCGTTTTGCCCGTTCCACATAGAGTTCCGCGGCCATGAAGCGGCAGTGAATCCTTACGGGAGAAATAGACACGTTGTTGATTAAATCCTTCCTTTTGAGGATGTCCATTTCCACCGCTTCGATGTACCGGGCCCCCCGGGACGCGGCCTCCAGGGCGATGATTCCCGTACCGCTGAAGATGTCCAGGAAGGACCGGCCCGAGAGGTCTCCCAGGACGGCGAAGACCGATTCCCGCATCCGGTCCATGCTGGGCCGGATGATCCCCGGCGGTACTTCCACCCGGCGGCCTTTGAGGAGACCTCCGGTGATTCTTAAATCCGGCAGACGTTTAGCATTTTGCCGCGTTTCCCGCATAAGACCTCCATGTGGGGCGTTCATTCGAGACTCTTAATAATTTCCTTACCGCACAGCCCCGAAGGGGCTGATCCGAAGCCGCATTATCCAATATACAGCCTGCCGGCAGGATGCCGGCTGTGATAAGTGTATACGTTTTTGCAAAGCAAAAACGTAAAGCTAAAAAATGGCATGGATGCCATTTTTTAGCAGCGCAAGGGATTGGAGGGGGCGCGCAGGACCGCAGCCCCACAGGGGCGAGGAGGCCGGAGCCCCGAAAAGCCCGGTCCCCGTCCCCGGCGAAACGAAAGCGCCCCGTTAAGGGGCGTTAAAACGAATAATGTAACCCACGCCCGGCACACAATGGCCGCCGTTGTACCCGACAATGCGCGAAGGCGCCCACCTGAGCAGTGTGCCGTGGGCGGGGATGCGCCCAAATTACATACTAAATTGTACCGGAATATTAGAGTTCCTTGAGGAGTTCATTGAGTTCATCGGAGCTTACGGCGTGTTCTATGGCGGGGGCGCTTGTGGATTTCTGCTCCTCGCCGATAGTTTTGCGCCGTCCGGCC
>JAIRNB010000135.1 GCA_031258265.1 Treponema sp.
CCGCAGGGCCCCCTCCAGGGCTCCGGCCTTAAAGAGCTTTTCCCCGGCATAGGCGATAAGCCGGGCCCGGTTTTCCTCGCGGCGGCCCGCCTCCGCCAGCTTATCAATAAGATCATCTACGATCAGGGGCATGTTTTCCTTAATGGCATGCTTGAACTGCCCGGAACTGACGATGATCCGCTGGATGGGGGGGAGATCTTCAACGATTTTATCGACAAGGCCGCGCCCCATTTCCACCAGGGAGACGCGGGTTTCTCCTTCCCGCAGAAAGCCGATAAGGGCTTCCAGGGCCCGGGGGTAAAGTTTTTCCGCGGTCCCCGCGAAAAGTTCCGGCAGGGCCCCGGTATACTTTGAAAGGCTCCGGCTGAACTTTTCCCGCAGTTCCTCCCCGGCCAGCCGTTCCCGCAGAATCTCCGGGGTAAGGAGTTCCCGTTCCACCATGGCGCCGATGCTCTCCGCCAGCCTGGCCCGTTCCCGGGGAAGGATTCCCGGGGTAAAGGGAATCCGCAGACCAAAGAGGTAATAGGGATGAAGGGGCCGGAACAGCATCTTAATGGCCAGCACATTGGTTATAAAGCCGATCACCGCCCCCACCAGGGGGGGAACGCAGAAAAGCAGGAGGTTTTTCATTGGAGCAGGGAGTCCGAAGCGGTACGGGCCTGGGCTTCCGTGGGGTAAATATCGATCACCGATTCCGGCAGCCAGCCCAGACTGTCAAAACCGGCGTCCCGGCCTTCCGCCCGCACCCAGGTTTCCGGGCTGCCGCCGCCGGCTTCATCCTTCCCGCCGGGAACCCGGCGTTCCAGGACCCGCACCACCGAACCCCTCCGCAGATAACCAAGGGAAAGACCCTGGCCGCCCGGTTCATCCGCCACATGGGTATAGGAAACGTTTACCACCCCATAACCGATCTCCCCCCGGGAAAGGGGGGACATTGCCGGAGGGGCCAGGCGGATCTCTTCCTTTTGCGCGCAGGAGAAAAAAAGCGAGAGAAAAAGGGGGAGAGAAAACAGGATGGCGGCAAAAAACCTCCGGCAAAGGCGGGGGTAAACAAGCCCTTGACGGCGGGAACGGCTAAAACCTATTCTCATCACAGCGACAACCTTGATTCCCCGGCGCCGGCAGCGGCAGGGTGAAAATCCACAAAGAAGCGGTTTATGAAAAGTATAACGGTTCTTCCGCTTTTCGTCTGCTTAATCCTCTGTCCTCCCCTGGAGGCGGAAAGCGTCTCTTTTCCTTATGCCCTAAGTTTAAGTCCCCAATTCGGCTTCCTCTATGGCCGGGGGGAGGAACAGGTCTACCGGAATGAAAGTTCGGATAAACTGCTGAGTCAGCTTTTCTGGGATCACAAGCCCCTGGTCTACGGGGGGATCAAGCTGGAATTCGCCCAGCGGAATCCCCTGGCGGGCTTAGGTGTCTTTAGTAACCTGTCCATAAAATTCGGCATCCCCATGGAGAGCGGGATCATGGAAGACCGGGACTGGATGAATATGACCGGGGAACTTACCCATTATTCCCGGCATGACGCCCATAGCAAGGGGGCGCTGATTCTGGACCTGGCGGCGGGGCCCAGCATACCCGCCGGCCCGTTCCTGGCCTTCCGGCCCAGCCTTGGTCTCTCCTATACCCGCTTTTCCTGGACCAGCCGGGATGGATACAAGGTTTATTACGGGGTGTACTCTCCGGTAAGCGGAACCGTCGTTTCCTATTCCCAGGAATGGCTCTCCATGCCCCTGGGCCTTTCCCTTTTGGTATTTCCGGGCCGCCGCTTTTCCGGGGTCCTCTGGTTCCAGGCCGGTCCGGTGTTCAAATTCCTGGGACTGGACAACCATCACTCCATGTTTCACCAGTTCCGGGATGAAATACGGGGGGGCTATTCCCTGGAACCGGGGGGAGAATTCCGCCTTAATATGGGAAACCATTTTTCCCTGAAGCTCTACGGCTCCTGGCGCCGATTTGCCGCCAAGACCCACGGAGAATCCTACAGCAAGTTTGGCAGCGGGGACTGGCAGTTCCTGGGTAACACTTCCGGAGGGGTCTACCAAGCCGCCGATCTAGGGATTGGTCTTGAGGTACGCTTTTAGGGCGGGCAGAAGCCCCAGGTCCGAGGGGGCAAAGTCCAGCCCTTCAATTTCGGCCAGGGTGGCCCATTTCCACTCCGCATGATCCGAGAGGACCGGGGGATGCGCGGGATCGCCGGGATCAAGGTAGATCCGGTAGGCCCGCAAGCTCCGTTCCACCCCGTTGTGGAGGAACAGGGACTTCCCCAGTTCCTCCCCCACCCGGATGGGAAGGGAGAATTCTTCCTGAAATTCCCGGATCAGCGCGTCTTCCGCCCCCTCCCCTTCTTCCGCCTTGCCACCGGGGAATTCCCACTTACCCCCCAGGCTGCCGCCGGGAAGACGACGGGCTATGAAAAATCTGTCTTCCCATAGGGCGATTCCCGCCACCGAAAAGGGGGCTGCGGACCCGCCCCGGTCCTTTCCGGGGGAATTCATAATCCGGTCCGCCTTTGGGCCGGCGCTTTGCCGCGTTTCGCGCATAGAACCTCCGTAACCGGATGAAGAACCCCGCCGCAGGATGCGCAGAGTGCGCGGGACTAAAGTCCCCCGGATAAAAATGGTTTTGGGGGCTTACAATCTCCCCGCCGCGGCCGCGGCTTTTCTGCAAAACGCATCGCGGACCCCGCAAGGCGCGCCGGCCCTCCCGCGAAGCGCAAGGGATAGGAGGGGCGCGTCAGATCCGAAGGATCTGCGCGTTCTTTGCGCGGAGCGCAAAGAATGAAGCGAAGCGGAACCCCGGATAGCCCGGTCCCCGCCCCCTGCGGGGCGGGGATGCGCCCAACCCGGGACCTTAAAGAAGCAAAACCCCAGGGAAAATAAAGTGGAGAACCGCCACGGCCATGACGATAAAACCGATCCACCGGCGATTCACCGTGATAATCGCCTTCATCCTGCCGTCCCCGTCTTCAAAAAAACTACGGCCATGGTAGTAATCAAAAAGGAGAACGAAACCGGCGGCTAATCCCGCCGCCGCGGGAACAAGGTCGCCGACAACGGGAATATCCCCCTGGACCGGTGAAAGAAGTTTAAGCAGTCCCGTCAAGGCGCATAATACCCCTAAAATCAGCCTGAAGGTCTCATTTTGGAGGGAAAAACGAATTTCATTCTCTATGGCGCTTCTTTCCCCCTCCCCGCTGCCGGAAAAAAGAACAAAGCCCCCGCCGGCGTTAAGCAAAATTGACAAAAAATAAATCTGAATCATCCCATCTCCGCTGTTTCCAAAATACCCGGTAAACTACGGGTAAATTCTAGTTTGTTTTGATTTTGAATACAAGGCTGTCCCCCTGTTCAGAATCCCCGCCGGAAAGCTCGATCAGGAGTTCCGGTTCATCAAAGGGCACGGAAAAACGGAATTCCTCGGTTTTCCGGGAACTAAAGACCACCCGGTGGGGGTATGGGAGTTCTGAAACACCGGCCCCGGCCGGAGGAAAAACGGTAAGGGAGACGGGGCCGGTATAGGCTTCCTCACCGGTACTGGTTTTTTTTAACACCACCAGTACGGCCCCTCCGTAACGGCCGGCGGACAGATTTATCCGGCAGCCCCGGTAGAGTTTCCCCCCGGTTACCCCGGAAAAACTCATCACCAGGGTAATAAGGACAAGGGCCGCCACGGTGCCAAAGAGGATGGCATTGGGTCTGGAGGAAATAAGGGGGCGCAGCAGGCTGAAACCGGGTTTCCCCTGATCCGCGTACAGGGCCCGCACCGGGGCGGAAGCCCTGGACAGCCTCCGTTCCCGGGAATAGTAGAACCGCGGCCCCTCTTCCCCCCTCCGCTCTTCGCTCAGGGCCTCCCCCGCATTGGGACGGGAAGGGTTTTCTTTTTCCTCTGTCATTCAGTTCTCCCCGGCGGAAAAACCGGAAAGCCAGGCCCGGCCCGCCAGATCCGCCGCTATGTCCGCCAGTTCTACCGGATCGATGAAGCGGTTCGCCACCCTGGGGTCTGACGCGGCCTGGATAAGAAGGCTGGCCCCCGCCATGGCGCAGGCGTAGAGATCCCCGCCCCGCAGCCGGGGAGGGCCGGAAGACGCTGTGGCGGCCCGGCGGCGGCCGGCGATACTCCGGCAGCGGCCGGCGATGCCGGCGCAGAAGCCCGCCAGGAGATCCCCCGAACCGCCGGCTGCCAGGACCGGCCTCATGCCGTCCAGCACCGCCAGATCCCCGCCGGGGGAGGCGATAAACATCACATGGCTTTTAAAAAGGATAAAGGCCCTTTTTTCCCGGGCCAGGGCCAGGAGCAGGGGGCTGGGATTCGCCAGAAGCTCCTCCACGGGGATCCCCGAATAAGCGGCCAGTTCCCCCGGATGGGGGGTAAGAAGGGCGTTCCCATGAAAAACCCGGTCCCCCGCCAGGTGGATGGCATCGGCGTCCAGGACCAGGGGAATCCCCTCCTCCTCACGGGCCAGGGCCTCCTCCAGCGAAGCAAGCCGCTGTGGGGAACGGCCCCAGCCGGGCCCCAAAAGCAGGGCGTCAGGTTCAAAACGGGAACGGCCGGAATCATCAACCATGACGGCGGAGGCGGAGGCCGCCAGAATGGGGTGGATGGCCGAATCGACCGCCAGCCGCACCAGCCCCGCCCCGGCGGCCTGGGCCCCCCGGGCGGCGATTTTGGCCGCCCCGGTGGAACCTAGCGCCCCGGCCCGGATCTCCACCAGGCCCCGGCTGTACTTGTAGGAATCCGGGGGGACCGGGGGGATCAGGGTACGGCAGTAAGCCCAGCTTACCAGCTCCGCCCCCCGGTGTTTTTCCATTAAAGCCGGGGGAAAAATACCCCCCACGTGGAGAATCCTGCCGCAGAAAGACCGGGCCGCCGGTTTGTAGAGGCAGAGTTTCTCCGGTTCAATGGCAAGGGTGGCGTCCGCCCGCAACAGGGGCATACCAGGCTTCCAGTCATCAGAAAGACCGGAGGGAAGATCCACGGAGACCAGGAGGGACCGGCTTTCCCGGCTATTGAGGAGCCCCGCCAGGCCGGGTTCCCGCAGGGGACCCTTCAGGCCCGTACCGCAGAGTCCGTCGATGATCAGCCGGGCCTTCCCCAAAATGGCGGAATCTTCCCCGTCGGAAAGGGAAAAAGGGCGGACCCCCATCTTTACCAGGGAACGGTATATCTCCGCCCCAAGATTCCGGTCCCCGCCGCCGGGAATTTTCTTTACCAGGAGGGCCGTATTTTCCGCCGGCACAAGGCCCCGGAGAATCAGGGAACGGAGGATCACCATAGCGTCCGCCCCGTTATTACCGGCCCCCGCCAGGACCAGCACCAGGGGAGAACCATCGGGGGAGGAAGCCTCCCTAAAAAGGGAAGCGTAATTTTCCGCCAGAACCCGGGCCGCCTCCCGGCCCGCGGCCTCCACCAGGGCGGCGTCGTTAAAGGACCATTGGGACACCGCTTCCCCGTCAATAATCCGGGACGCCGCCGCACCGGCAAGGACTTCTCTACACATCAGGCCCCTCCCTCGCTTAGTATCTTATCGGTCCGCCACCAGACAAGCCTGGCCTCAAAATCGCTTACCAGGAGGGCGGAAAGAATACCGTCCCCCGAAAGATTAAAGTTATTAAGGTAAAGCTCTTCCTTTTCCACCCGGATAAGCCCGCGCCGCTGTTCCAGACTTGCCGAAGGGGTCACGGCCTGGCTGCCGCCCGCTCCCCCGGCCCCCGCCGGGGAACCCTCCCCCCGGTTTTCCCGGCGGAGAATCAGGAGGGAGTACCCTTCCTCCACGGGAAACGAAAAGAAAACCCCGCCCCCCCGGACAACCCCCATCATGGTGTAGAGCATCCGCACCGTCTCCCGGCGGTCATTAAGCACCAGGGCCTGCTCAAGGAAGGGAACCTCCAGAATTTCGACATAGGCCCCGTTTTCCACATCCATCACCCACACAAGGGAACCATAGGGTTCCGTCCCTATCCGGGTATTGGTAGAATCATCGTAAATATTCCGGTAGTAATCCACCTTAATGTAAAGCTCCCGGGAATCCGGGGCCGCGATAATAGAATCCACCGAGACAAAACCCAGCGGCCAGTCCGGCAGCACGGGAACAGCGTCATTTTTCAGACGCAGCACGGAAAGAATCTCCCCGCTTGCCGTGTACCAGTGGACCGTCCAGCCCGTCGCCTCCCGGCAAACCACCACCAGCTCATCCCGGACAGAGGTGTAAAGCCCGGTGATCCGGGAAAAAGGACCGCCCCCAATCCCCCCCTGCCCCAGGTACTCCACAAAACGGCCGTCCTGATCAAAGTGAAGAACCACACTATCCAGCAGGGCCTTACTCTCCGCGTCATAACCATAACGGTCCTCGGGAAGCCGGTCTTCCACATAAATATGCTTCCGGGAATCCACCGCAATCCGCCCCGGTTCCCTTAAAGGGTAAGTAAAAGCCCAGCGGGTCACCGTGGCATTTTCATCAATACCGGTTTTAAGACTCAGGGGAGCAGGATTGGATTCGTCATTGTAGATCATGAACAAAAGATCGCCATAGGAATTGTAACGGACAATCTTATCCCCGTTCGCATCGGAAATATAAAAAAGCCCCTCCCGCATGGTAAGCCCCACCCGGCTTAAACCCTTGTCCCCCTCCAGGCTATAGAGGGCCAACTGATCCTCCATACGGCCAATCTCCAGGGAAAAAAGGTCCTCCCGGGCGATAGAATCTATCTCCCCCCGGGAACAGCCGCCGGCCAGCAGGATAAGAAAACCGGATAAAACAACAGGGAACTTCACAGGAAGACCTTAAAATGCCGGGGAGCCCTTGTCAATCCAAGACTTTATAAGGGGGGGCCCGCTACCACGGACAACCGGGACCCTTGCGGGTCCCTTGTCCGTAGCCGCGCAGTTACTCTGGCCCCCCCTCCGCTCCGTAGTCCTCGTGTCAAACCCTGCGGGTTTGTCCCTGCGGTCTACTCCGCTTACCCCCCAAGCGGTAAAACGGTGTCAGTCACCGCCTGGGCTTGATTGACGGCGGAGGGGGCAGCATTTATCGTACTACCATGCGCAGCGTTAAATGGATTTTACTTACCCTTGTCCTCGGCGCCGCTTCCCTTTACAGCCAGGAGAGCCCCCGTTACCCCAGGGGGGCCATATTAGATGAGGAATCCTACCGCAGCCTGCCGAGGAAGGCAGTCCTGGCGACCCGGGCCTACGAGGGCCTGCCGGGGGTCTTTTCCCTAAAGCAGTACGCGCCGCAGCCGGGGGACCAGGCCGATTACGGAACCTGCGTAGCCTGGGCGGCGGCTTACGGTGCGCGGACAATTTCGGAATCCGTCGCCCTGGACCGGAAAAACCGGGACCAGACAACACGGAACGCCTTTTCCCCGGCCTACATTTACCGCAGCATCCGCCCCGACGATCCCGCCGGCCGGCAGGGGGCGCAGATCTACTGGGCCCTGGACATGATGAAGGATTCAGGGGCCGTAAAGATGCTGGACATCGAGCGGACGGTGGAGTTCCCCCGCCTCGATCTTTCGATTTACAGTGAAAGCAAAAAATACCCCATCGCCGGTTATGTTACCCTTTTTTCCCGGGAAGAACGGGGCAAACCGGCCCTTGTGGTGCGGATGGTAAAAAAAAGCCTGGTGGAAGGTAAACCGGTTATTATCGGCATGAATACCCCCGATTCGTTTATCGAAGCGGATGATGTGTGGCGTCCCGTGGAAGACCCTGACAATTATTATGGCGGACACGCCATGTGCGTAGTAGGCTACGATGACGAAAGGGCCGGCGGCGCTTTTGAGGTGATCAACAGTTGGGGGAGGAAGTGGGGCAACGGCGGTTTTATGTGGATTCCCTACCGCAGCTTTATTGATTTTGTCATGGAAAGCTACGAGATGATCGAAGATCTCGCGGTCTACAGCGACACGGTAAAGTTCGCCGGCTTTGCCCGGGTCGAGGTTAAAAGCGCCGCCGGTTTTACGCCGGCCCCCCTAAGGGCGGTTTCCCCCGGCGTATACCGGACTGCCGCCGCCTGGCCGGAGGGAACGGAATTCCGCTTTATCACCGGATCAGGGGAAAGCACTTACCTCTACGCCTTCGCGGTAAGCCAGGCGGCGGGGGGCGGGGCGGAGGATTTTTTTACCCCGGTGCTGCTCTTCCCCCAGGCCGGCTTCTCGCCGCTTCTCAATTACAGCGACAATGAGGTGCTTATCCCCGGCAATGATAAGACCCTGGCCCTGGATTCCGAGCCCGGCCTGGAACACCTGGTCGTGCTTTACGCGAAGCGGAGCCTGGATATACGGGCCCTCATGCGCCGTTTTGAGGACAGCCGGGGCTCTCTGGAGAACCGGCTTGCCAAGGCGCTGGGGAAGGATCTTTTAACCGGCAAGCTTGACTACGAAGAGGAAAAGGCCGCCTTTACCGGGGAAACTGACGACGGCAAGGCCGTAGCCGCCCTGATCCTGGCAATAGACCACCGCT
>JAIRNB010000226.1 GCA_031258265.1 Treponema sp.
ACGGTATTTACGCGGAGATAGACGTATTTCTTGAGAACGGGAATACGGCGCTGGCGGTGGAGGTAAAGACCCAGGCGAATATCGGCGATGTCCGGGAACACGTTGAACGGATGGAGAAACTACGGGAGTATTTTAATGTGCATGGGGACCGGAGGGACTTATACGGGGCGGTGGCTGGGGCGATAATTCCCGGCAATGTGGAAGAGTTTGCGCTGAAGCAGGGATTTTATGTAATCCGGCAATCGGGGGACACGGTGAACATCGTAGAACCGCAGGGTAAACCGAAAGCCTGGTAAAGGCCCGCTGGACAACGGCAACTTGAAGGCGCGGCGTATGGTCAGCCGCTTTTGCGGCTAATTTTAAAAGCCGCCGTTTTATACACGCAGCACGGCAAGTCCCGGTGATTGTATCCTTAAATGATCTTCAGTTCTCTGGGGAAGGCGTGCAGTACCTCCGGCCCTTCCCGGCCGATGGCCACCAGGTTTTCTATCCGCACCCCTAGGCGGCCCGGCAGGTAGATTCCCGGTTCAATGGAAAATACCATTCCCTGGGCAATAGGCGTAGTCTCCCCTTTGGCCGCGGATACTCCCTCATGACCGTCAATTCCCAGGCCATGGCCTGTCCGGTGGGTAAAATACGGGCCGTAGCCGGCCTTCTCGATAACCTGCCGGGCGGCGTCATCCACATCCCCTAGAAGGTTCCCCGGCCGGGCCTTAGCCTCCGCCGCCAAGTGGGCTTCCAGGACAGTGTTGTAGATTTTTTCGAATTCCACGCCGGGGGCCCCAAAATGAAAGGTCCTGGTACAGTCGGTGTGGTAGCCCTTCAGCCGTCCCCCAAAGTCGATGAGGAGTCCCTTCCCTTTTTCGATGAGGCTCTGTCCGGTTACATGGTGGGGTACCGCGCCATTGGCCCCCGCCGCCACGATGGCGCCGTAAGCCATTACCCCAAGGCGGCGGAGGGCGGCGGTAAGTTCCTCGCAGAATTCAGCTTCCGTCTTGCCCAGCCAGTAATTGCCTTTTTCGATGACAACGGCCAGGGCCTGGTCCGAAAACTTACAGGCCCTTCGAATAAGTTCGATTTCCCCGGGGTCCTTGTAAAGCCGCAGAGGATCGGTAAGGGGTGAACCTAGGGTAAAGGCTGCCTGGGGAAACCGTTCCGCCATGGGCAGGGAAAAAAATGCGGGAAGCTGGGGCTCCACGGCGATCTTCCCGGCGGGGAAATTTCTTTTTTCAATTTCCCATTTTAAGAGGGCAAGGGGGTCCTCCCCGTCTTTCCAAAATACAAATTCCTTAACCGGAAGAACCTCTACCTGATCCTTGTAGAGGAGATTCGCCAGTACAAAGGGCTCTGCCTGCGGAGACCCGGGCTCTGCCTGCGGAGACCCGGGCTCCGCCTCCGCGGGTAGAACAAGGAGGAGCAGCCGCTCGTCCCCATTGACCCCATAGCCAGAAAGGTAGAACAGATTGGAAGATGGACTCACCAGGAACAGATCAATTCCCCCTTTCCGCATCTCCGCCCTAACCCTGTTTATTCGATTCTGATAAACCGCGGCATCCATAATAACCCCCATTGACATTTTTTTTTCAAAGACATATCATACTATTCGTATAGGCTTTATATAATACCATATAAGAAGGAGTATGTAAAATATGAAAACCCGAAGTTTCAAACGAAACACCCTGGTCTTACTTAGCCTTACCCTGACGGCCCTAATCGCTGTTTCCTGCGGCGGGGCAAAAAAAGAAACCCAAATAGTAGTAGCTACCTACGCCGGGAAGTACCAGGAACTGTTGAACAAGTACGTTATCCCGGAACTAAAGAAAACCCATCCAAACCTGAAGGTAGTCTATACCTTGGGCAACGATGGGGACCATAACCCTAAGCTTATCGCCGAAAAGGGCGGACAGGGCTCTTTTGACGTACTGACCATGAGCGCCTCTTCCCTTACCACCCACTATGAGAATGAAATTATCGGAGATTTGGACTTTGCAAAACTCCCTAACGCGGCCCATCTGCTGGAGCAGTTCAAATTCAATTTCGCGGTTCCCCAGATATACAGCGCCGTTACGCTGGCCTACAACGAAAAAGAGGTAAGCCCAAAACCAGATTCCTGGGCTGTCTTCTGGGAACCTAAATACAAGGGAAAGGTTGGCGTATTTTCCGGTGGTGACGCCTATTGGATGCTGGCCGCCGTGGCCGCCAATGGCGGAGACATTCTAAAAGACGACTGGCTGAACCATTGGCCCAAACTTATGGAACTTAGAAACCAGGATCCAAAATTCTACGCCAGCCAGGATGCCCTGGTAACAGCCCTGCGGAGCGGAGAAGTGTGGCTTTCGATCAATTACCGTGCCCGGAATGCCCTGCTCACCGCGGAGGGGTCGGAACCGCTGGCGGATGTCCTGCCCCGGGAGGGAAGCTATGCCACATGGTACGGCGCCGCTATCCCCAAAAACGCGAACAACCCTGAGGGAGCCTACGCTTTCCTCAATACCTTGCTGCTGCCGGAAGTTCAAAAGGGATTCGGGGAAGACTTCGGCTATTCCCCTTCGGTTGACAATGTTACCCTTTCGCCGGAAATCTTGGGGAAGATAGGTTTTAATACCGGGGAACAAAGACTGGTCTATCCCATTCCCACCCCCTTTTTTCAGGAGCTAAGTACCCGGATGAATGAACCCTGGAACCAGGAATTTATGCGCTGATCATGCAAAGAAGAAATGACAGGGTAAAGGCGGGTACCGGCTTTGGGAGACCGGTAAAATCCTCGCTGGATGTACCGGTTATCCCGCTGCTGATACCCGCTTCGCTGGTAACTTCCCTGATCTTTATCTTTCCCCTTCTGGTATTTCTCCGTTTCAGCTTTAACCACTATGTACCCCAAAAGGTCATGGAAGCTGCCTTTACCTGGGAGAATTACCGGAGATTTTTCACCAATCCCTATTACCTGGAAATACTGTGGCGAACGATTTTTACTGCGTTTTTTAGCACCCTTTTTACCTTGATTGTGTCCTTCCCAGTGGCCTACTATATGGCCCATACCAGCGCCGGAATCCGGTCCCTCATGGTAATCCTGCTGGTCTTTCCCATGATGATCGGCGGAGTCATCCGCAGCATGGGCTGGATAGGACTTTTGACCGAGAGGGGACTTCTAAACCGGATTTTTCTTGATCTTGGCCTGATCGCTGAACCGCTAAAGATGCTTTACACTAATCAGGCAGTCATTTTTGTCGCCACCACTATTGAAATTCCCATGATGACTATTACCATCGAGGCAACTCTGGAAACCATTCATCCCGATGTGGAAGCGGCGGCTCGAAACCTGGGGGCCGACAAATTCAACACCCTCTGGCGGATAAGTATTCCCTTGGCTATGCCGGGTATTCTAGCCGGAACCCTGCTGATCTTTGTCCAGTGTATGAATACCTACACTACCTCTAGGATGATTGGGGGGCCCCGACTGCCCATGATGGCCCCCGCGCTGTACGGTGAATTAACGGACAATATAAACTGGCCCTTTTCCGCCGCCATTGCCATGATTCTACTGATCCTTACCCTTGGCATTACCTTTGCCTATTCGCATATGCTGGAAAAGCGTTACCTGAGAGCCGCCAATATTGCCGCCAAGGAGCAAAAACATGGCCAGCCATAACAGCAGCGGACGGTCTCTCCTGATAATTCCCGTCATATTGGCTTTTTTTCTTATTCTTCTGCCGGTGGCGCTGGTTTTTTGGATTTCCTTTTTTTCCACCAGTTTTCTTGCCTTTCCCCCTCCCGGCTATTCCCTGCACTGGTATCGGGAGCTTCTCTACCGGACAAGTTTTGTGGATGCCGCGGCGCTTAGCCTGGAAATTGCCCTTATCTCCACGGTTATCTCGGTGCTTTCCGGCCTGGCCGCTTCCCTGGCCTTGGTCCACATTCGCCGGGGCCGGGAACTTCTCCAAACCTTCTACCTTTCTCCCCTCACTGTACCAACAATAGTAACCGGCATAGCCATTTATGTAACCTTTACCCAGACGGAGCGGCTGCTTCACTTGGATTTGGTTCCCTCCATGTGGCTTATGACGCTGGGTCATGTGATGGTACTCATTCCGACCACCATACGGTTAATCACATCGGGGCTTATGGGGGTTAATCAAAGCCTGGAGGAGGCCGCCTTGAATTTGGGAGCCAGCCGCTTTCAGGCTTTTATCTGGGTGGTTTTTCCCCAGCTTCGTCCCACCATCATGGCCGCCACAATTTTTGCCTTTATCGGTTCCTTTGGTAATCTGGAAATAAGCCTGATGCTGGTTTCCCCGGGTCACAATATGCTGCCCATGGAAACCCTTAACTATGTACTGTGGAACATGGATCCTACCATCGCGGCTCTTTCATCGGTACAGGTAGTGTTTATCGTTATTCTGCTGTTTGTGGTAAATCGTTTAGTAGGACTTTCAATCGTGTTCTAATAGGGAATTGTTCAGAAGCTGATGTTTCCGAACAACAACGCCTAAAAATATTTCCAACCGGCGCTCAAGGAGGAATCTGCTGTGGCTCCCTATATTGTTCTTGAAAATTTAAACAAAGCCTACGGCGCTAACAAAGTTCTCGATGGTTTTGACTTGACTATTGAAAAAGGTGATCTGGTAGCTTTTTTAGGGCCTTCGGGATGTGGAAAGACCACGGCCCTTCGTTTAATTGCCGGACTTGTATCCCTGGATCAGGGGAGAATAATTATCGGCGGCAGGGATATTACCGCCATTCCCCCCAATAAACGAAATACCACTATGGTATTTCAAAGCTATGCCCTGTTTCCCCATATGACCGTAACGGATAACATCGGTTTTGGCCTTAAAATGCACGGCATCCCCAAAGAAGAGGCGGCGCAGAGAATAAACAAAATTATCGATACCGCGAGACTTCGCGCCTTGGAGAACCGCTTTCCCCGGCAGCTCTCCGGCGGGCAAGCCCAACGGGTCGCCCTGGCCCGGGCTCTGGTGATGAATCCTGAGGTGCTTCTTTTGGATGAACCCCTGTCCAATCTGGATGCAAAGCTCCGCCACGAGATGCGGGTGGAAATACGGCTGCTCCATGAATCGCTGGGCCTGACCACTGTGTTTGTTACCCACGACCAGGATGAGGCCCTGACCCTGGCCGACCGCATAGTCCTGATGCATAATGGAAAGATCGTTCAGAACGGCAGCCCCCGGGAGGTCTTTGAGAATCCGCGGTCTTATTTTGTCGCCGATTTTACGGCGGTAAGGAATTTTTTTACCGGTGGTTTTTCGGAAAATGGTAATGTATTTGTCACCAGCGAAGGACTCCGCATTGATTGTACCATCAGGGATGAAACAAAAACCATGGTGGGAATCCGGCCAAATAAAATCGTCCTTAACCCCCCAAATCCGGAGAATTTCCGGAACAGCTTTAAAGCCGTAGTGCGCCTTACCTCCTACCGGGGAAATGTTATTGACGTACTGGCGGACCTGGGGGGCAGGGAAATAACAGTGGAAGTGCCGGTGGTTTCATATAACGACGGGTTAAAGCGGAGCAGCGAAATAACCCTGGCCTGGCATAGTCAGGACTCCATCCTCCTGGAACAATAGTCCTTCCCCCGGAATAATTCGCCGGCGGCAAGGCCGCGCGGATACGGCGCGTCTTCCGCCAGCAGTGCTTTACCGGGTTCTCTAAGGCCGAATTTTCCCGGCCGGTTCTATTACCATGGAAAAACACAAAACCCCTTAATTATGTACTAGACACCCCAGCGGCACCCCTTAGAGTTGTGTTAGGGCAACGCTGATGACCTTGACGCTAATCAGCGTTACCCTATTATTTTTCTCGTTTTCCTACGGAAAACTGCGAAAAAAACACATTAAAGTAGCACTGATTTATTCTCGATTGAATAAATCAGTGCTTTCTTAGTTTTGCAAATTGGAGGCAAATATGAAAAAACTGATGGGAATCGTTTTTTTGTTCACCGGTATGACCCTGCCCTTATTCGGCGGAGGTTCCAAGGATGTCCAGGGAACAAACAAAATTGTCATTTTCCAGTCCAAAGTAGAGATCACCACCCAGCTTGAGGAGGCCGCCAGGGCCTATCAGCGGGAAAAGAATATAGAAGTGGAGGTCTGGAGTACCACTGGCGATGACTATTTCCACCGGCTTAGAACCCGGATCGCCAATAAACAGGGGCCTACCCTTTTTTCCCTGGGTTTCGGTTCGGAAGTAACCCAGATGTCAAATTATCTGGAGGACCTGGGGGATCTCCCCTTTGTTAAAGACATTTCCGGTCCCCTGCTGGCCAAGGCCGGCGGCAAAGTTGTAGGCATACCCTATACGGTGGAAGGCTTCGGTATTGTGTATAACAAAAGCCTAATCACCCCCGCGGAAATGAGGGACTATAATTCTTTTGTAAAAACGCTCCAGAATATGAAGGCCAAGGGCATCAACGGCTTTGGCCTTTCGCAGGAAAGCTATTTTCTTATCGGGCATATCCTCAACGCCCCCTTCGCGGTGATGACCGACATGGAACAGTACATGGACCGCCTGGCCAAAGGGCAGGTAAAGATGATAGAAACCCCCGAATTCCAGGAATTTGCCCATTTCTACGCGGCTATCAGGGATAATTCCTATAATCCCCTGGAGGTAAACTACGACAAGGAATGTGGAGATTTTGCCACCGGCAAAACCGCCGCCATACACCAGGGAAACTGGGCCTACAACATGTTTGCCGATTACAAGATGAACTTTGAAATGGGCCTTATGCCCTTCCCCATTAGGGGCAATGACAAACTGGCGGTAAGCGTTCCCTCGGTATGGGCGATCAACAACCAGGCCCCGGAGGCTCAGCGGAAACTGGCAAAGGATTTCCTCACCTGGCTTTACACCAGTGAAACCGGCAGGCGTTTCATAACCGAGGAATTCGGTTTTATTCCCGTGGTAAAGGGGATGACCAGTTCCAAGCTTGATCCCCTCTCCGCCGAAGTATCCCGTTATGTCATGGAGGGGAAAACCATTCCCTGGGCCACAAGCCTTTACCCCCCCGGCATCGTGGATGTCTACCTGGTACCCGTGGCCCAGCAGTTCTTTACATCGAAACAGACTACCCAGGAATTCCTTATCGCCTTAGATAAAGCCTGGGCCAAGGCAAACGGCCGCTGACGGCCCGTTATATTTGTGGATTTTTGCGCCACCCGCCGGCGGCATGGCGGCGCAAATGAACCGCGGCCCCATCGCCCCGGCGGGAAGCCGTACCGTACAGCGGATGTGCCGAATTTCACAGGGATACTAAACCAAATTTTACGGAGAGATCATGAAAGCCCAAAACAGCGCCTGGTGGTTTATATTTTTTACAGCGCCCATGCTTTTTATTTTTGCCACCGTGGTCCTTGTCCCTTTTTTCATCGGTATAAGTTATTCGTTTTTTAGCTGGGATGGTCTGCCCCTTAACCCGAAGATCTTTGTGGGTCCCGATAATTTTACCCGGATCTTCGGGGATACCCGTTTTCTGTCCTCCGCCGGGCATACGGTACTTTTTACTATTTTTTCCGTTCTTGCCATTAACATTCTGGGCTTATTTTTTGCCCTGGCGGTAACCACGGAAATTAAAGTACGAAACGCCGCCCGGACCATGCTCTTTGCCCCTTACATGATCGGGGGCCTTATTCTGGGATATATCTGGAAATTTATTTTAGGAGACGCCTTTAAGGCCATAGGCGAAAAGACCGGTTTGTATACGATATTTTTCAACTGGCTTCTCAATCCCCAATCCGCCCTGCTGGCTTTGACGGTGGTTATCACCTGGCAGATGGCGGGTTACATCATGATCATCTATATCACCGGCATCCAGTCTATCCCCGAGGAAGTCCTGGAGGCCGCTAAAATGGACGGCGCTGGTTTTTGGACCGCCCTCATTAAAATTAAATTCCCCCTGATCATGCAGTCTTTTACGGTATGCCTTTTCCTTTCCCTCTCCAACTGTTTTAAAATTTTCGATGTAAACCTTTCCCTCACCGCCGGAGGTCCTTACAGTTCTACAGAGCTTTTTGCCATGAACATATACCATGAGATCTTCAGTCTGAACAATTACGGCTACGGCCAGGCCAAGGCGATTGTTTTCTTTGTTATTGTGGCGGTAATTACCCTGTTCCAGGTAAGCCTGAGCAAAAAACGGGAGGTGGAACTATGACAGAAAGGCCGGAAGAATTCAACGCTGATAAGCTGCATATAACGGCCTTCTCAAGGCGCAGCCTTACGGGAAAACTCCTCAATATCATCGTATTTTTATTCTGTCTGCTGTACCTTTCTCCCGTCTATATCGTCCTTGTCAATTCTTTTAAGAACCGGGCGGAACTATATGAAGATATTCTGGCCCCGCCGGAAACATTAAGTTTTAAATATTATGCCAACGCCATGGAACGGATGAATTTTCCTTCCGCCCTGGGTAATTCTTTTATCGTTACGGTTTTCTCGATTCTATTCATCACCATCCTGGCATCCATGTGCGCGTGGATGCTGGCCCGCTCAGCAAAGCGGTTGAGCAGAATCATCTTTATGATCCTGGTGGCCACCATGCTTATCCCCTTCCAGACACTGATGATGCCCCTGATGCAGGAGATGAGCGGAATAAAACGACTTCTGGGACTCCCCATGGTGGATACCCTGGGCGCCCTTATTTATATGAACACCGGATTTGGCGCAAGCCTGGCGGTATTTCTGTACCACGGCTTTATCAAAACCATACCCCGCTCCCTGGAGGAGGCGGCCATTATCGACGGCTGTAATACCTTCCGGGTTTTCTGGCGCATCGTCTTTCCCATGCTCAAGCCCGTGACCGTAACCGTTATGGTCCTGGACGTGATCTGGATTTGGAACGATTACCTGCTCCCCTCCCTGGTCTTGACCAGCAAGGCCAACCGTACCATCCCCCTTTCCACCGCTTCGTTCTTCGGGGAATTTACCATCCAGTGGAACATGGCTATGGCGGGACTCATGCTTACGATTATCCCGGTGATCGTCTTTTATATTTTCTCCCAGAAGTACATCATCAAGGGGGTGGCCGCCGGCGCGGTGAAGTAGACTCCGAAGTAAACTCTGCGGTATTTCGGGCCGGGGCCGGAGCTACCGTTTTCCGTAGCTGAAATTCCCCTGTTTCACCGGATCGCTTTCAAAATATTCACGTTCACAGACAGGGTCCCCCCATAAAAGGTTTTTCGTAATCCGGTGGGAAGTGGTCCGGGAAAAATTTTCAATGTTGGTGGTATCAATAACATCGCAGTACAGGGAGGCCAGCTTCTTAAACCAGGGGTAATCCTTGAAGCGGCCTACCCATTGCTGGGCATAGGGGCAGCGGAGTTCCCCGCATCGGGGGTCCCATTTTTCCCAGGCCGCCGAGGGAAGATCGTTTACCTGGGGAAAATTCTCCAGGGTTGCCGCCAGGCCCCGGTCCCGGGCCCGCTCCCGGGCGCCGTCGCTGCGATCCAGACTTAACTCAAAAAGCGCCTTTTGCACCAGGGGCAGGGCCTGTTCCTCCCCCAGGCTTTCCACCAGAGTCTTACAGAAATGGAAATACAGCATGGCAAACTGGCGGCAGGCAAGGCGCAGCTCTGCTATGGTTTTCGCTTCATCACTCGTTTCATCATTCATTTCATCATTCATTCTATTGCTCATTCCATTACCCATTTCCCGCCGCCTCCTTCCGCTCCTTCCTGATAAGGGATTCCATAAATTCAATATAGGATCCTTTGGTAAAGACCGGTTTGTAATTTTCCACCAGTTCCCTGGCCTGGGCCGCCCCGTTCTTAAGGAGCCGGTAAGCCCCCAGGGCAAAGACCTTAGCCGTTACGATATAAGCCTCATCCTCGTCAACCACGTCGAAATCCGGCGAATGGGCGGCCCCGGTAATGCCCCCCGTATGGAATGTAAGAACCGGCTGAATATGCTGAAGGTCTCCCACATCGGTGGAACCGCCGCCGTGGTAAGACGCCTCCACAAGTTTAAATTCCTTGCCGGGGCTTGCTAATTTTACCGCCTCTACCAGGGCGGCATGGGGGGCGCCGGGAATCTGCGGCAGATAACCGGGCATGGTTTCAATTTCGTAACCCGCCCCCAGGGCATCGGCGCCGGCTTTGTAGGCGCGGTCGGTCTTCCGGTCCGCATCCAGAATAGCATCGGTATTCTTGCCCCGGACCAGGGTTTCCAACACCACTTCATCGGGAATCACGTTCACCAGATCCCCTCCCTTGGTGATAATAGGATGAACCCGCACATGATCCTC
>JAIRNB010000381.1 GCA_031258265.1 Treponema sp.
GCCCGGAAACTTTAGGGCAACGATGATTAACTTGACGCTAATCATCGTTGCCCTATTATTTTTCTCGTTTTCCTGCGGAAAACGCGCTTTTTCAAAGCGGCGAAAAAACCACATTAAAGCAGCACTGATTTATTCTCAATTGAATAAATCAGTGCTTTCTTAGAAATCCTTGTTTTTTGAAAGACTTGTAAGCCAAGTGAAGCCTGGCAAACCAACCGGGTTCTTGAACAAGTCCAATATCATTAATGTTAGGATTTATGGATATATTATTATTTCGCTATTTCGTCAAGTCTTTTTAAAAAATTTTAAATCGTATGTCGCATAATGCTCCAAGTGTTTACGACGTTGGGGCGGGCATATATGGGCTTTGCGCAGCATTGTTCCGCAGGAACCGGCCAGGGCCGGCAAAATGCGGGTGGAGTGTGGAGCATAGTGCAATGACCCTAACCACACGGAACCCCAGAGCCGCCAAAAGTGGCGGGGCACATACAAGCCTATTATGCGCCGTTGGTGCCGTACACTGGCGTTTTATATTCCAAGATGCTTTTTGCGCTGAATTTTATTCAGTTGAGAAAATAAAAAATACTGTAGATCATCCCCAAGTTAAAACCGGAATGACAAATTATTGATCCCAGCAAAGATCCTGATCTTATTCCACATATATAAAACAAAACACTGGCCAAAAACATGCCGATACTCCAAATAATTGCCGGAATAAGCAAAAACTCCCATTGGTTTGCCAAGCGAAGCTTGGCTTACAATTCTATTAGGCCGGACCCCCAAACAACCGGTTTTGATCTTACGACAGGCGGCGGCGTCTTAACGATACTGCGGATGGCCCATGGGCGGTACTAAGAACCGTAGGGCTTTACCGTACTTTCCTTCCAGGTGGTTTTGACACCCAGAAAACCCAGAACCGTCATCAGGGTCATGTAAAAGGGCATAAAGAGAAGTTCCCGGATCCAGAAAACCGGGGGCAGGGAGGACCGGGCTTTGCGGTTTTTTCCGGCCCCCGCCGCATCCTCCGCCCCTTTGACGGCCTTTCCGCCCCCCATCCCACCCCCGGCGATAAAGAGGGCCCCCCCGGTGTTTTCCAGCATGACAATAAGCTGGGCCAGGGGCATGGGCCAGAGGTTTGGAAAAAAGGGCAGGAGGAAAAAGGCCAGGACGCTGGCGGTGATGGTGAGCATGAGAACGGTGTAATTGATCCTGGTAAGGAGTTCCGGGCTAAAAAGGCCCCCGTTGTTCCAGCGGAGAGTCTGGTTGACAAGGGCCTTCCAGGAATCCTCTGAGCCGGTAAACACATGGGTTTCCCGGCCCAGGGCCGCACGGACCTGATACGCGGTGGAGGAACGGATAAGGGAAATCAGGGCGGCGTCTTCCGTGGGGGAAGGGGGCACCGCCGCGTAACCCCCGGCCTTCTCCAGGGCGGCGCGCCGGAGGATCAGATTATTCCCAAAGCCGCCCCCCGCGGCCCCCAGGCCCACAGCCCCCGCAAGGTACACAAAACGGACCACATGATCGTAGATCTGGTAATTCCGGAGGAAGCTCCCCCCTGGGCGATTCGTCTTTTTCCCGCCACCGGAACTTTCCCCGGCCTCCTCTTTTGTCCCCTCCCCCGCCCGCCACTGCCTGAAAACCGGGGCAATGACGGCCCCGGTCCGGGGGTCTTCCATCCGTTCCACCATGGCCCCAATCCAGCCCGGGGAAAGACGGCAATCCGCATCGGTAAAGAGAAAAAGTTCCCCCGCCGCCCTTTCCAGGGCCCTTCCCAGGGCGTACTGTTTATGGTTGGGACCGGGGTTTTCTTTCAGGGTAAGGATAAAGACATGAGGGCGGCCCAGGGCAAAGCGGGAAAGCAGGGCGGCGGTCCCGTCTTCGGAACGGTCGTCCACCAGGATAATCTCCGCCCCCTGGTAATCCTGGGCAGCAAGGTCTTCCAGCAAAGCGGGGAGCCGCCCCTCCTCGTTGTGGACCGGCACCACTACGGAGACCCTGGGGGGAAAAGAACAGCCGTCCCCCGCCGGTAAAACCGGTAAAACCGGGGACTCTCCGGTTTCCTGGGGCGGTCCGGCCCGGCAGGACTCTCCGGCTTCGCGGGACTCCCCGGTCCCACCGGACAATTCCCCGGCAGCGCGGCGTCCCGCGCGGCGTCCCGCCGAGGACAGGACCCTCCGTTCCCTCCGCCCTTCAAGAAAAAGCCCCGTTACAAGGGCGCTTTGCAGGGCCACATAGAAGATTCCATGGACAAAAGGAAGGAACTCCGCTACCGGCATTCCGAACCTGGCGCCCGCGCTAATCCGCCCCGGGGGCCGGACCGGGGTCTGTATCCCAATCCGCCGTATCCGCCGGGGCTGCGGCGTATTTTTTTACAAAACTGCAGGGCCTGTAGGTCTCCTTAGCCTGCCGCAGCCCCAGATCCCCCAGGTCCTGTTCCCTGTTAATATGGATATACCGGGGGGGCAGCATGGCGGCAAAAGCCTGGTTCATATACTGGTATATCCCCTTGTAAGCCCCGGCGGCTTTTTCAAAATGGACGGCAAACATCGTTCCCCCCGCCAGACCCTCCCCCAGGCACCAACCGGCGGGCTTCCCGTCGATAAAATACACGGCCCCCTCCATGCCCAGTTCCCTAAACTGCTCCAGGGCTTCCCGGGCGGAACGGTAATCCCCGTCCTCCCCCTTCTCTTCCCTCCAGCGGTCCAGCACTTCCAGGGCCTGGGGTACCAGATCCGGCGTCAACGGCCATTCCTGATGGTCATAGGCGCTTAAAAACTGATTCACCAGGTTTCGTTTCTTGTGATACCTCTTGCCCGGCAGTTCCGCCAGGTCCGTCCGCAGGTAGAGGTAATCAAAGTTGTCCCGGTCTTCGGCAACCATAAAACCGTCCGCTTCCAGCGTCTCCCTGGCCCCGGCCAGCGCCGATTCGGGGATATTCTTCCAGTAATAGTGGCTTTTGAAAAGGTCCCTCACAATTTCCCGCTCCGGCACGCCGCAGGGAGAAAGGAAAAAACCCCTTCCCCCCCGGATCTTCGAGCCCCCGTGGGAATCCTCAGGCTGCAGCCCCGAAAAAAGGAGCAGCCCCCTTCCGCCATCCCCCGCCGCACGGCTTACCCGGTACCGGTAACGGCCCCGGAACAGGTAAAGACCGGCAAAGGTAAATTCCGAAACTCCATCGGGAGTCTCAAACAAATCCTGAAACATCTCGGCTTTCATCTGAAAGTCCAGGGGGGCAAATTCGGGATAACAAGGTATCTGCATAGGCTGATTTATGATAACCGATACGAAAGGATGGGAACAAGTAAGCAACCCTTCTTTAAGGGGGGGCCCGCTACCACGGACAATTCCTTCGTAGCCTCCGCAGCCGGTCTGGCCCCCCCTTCACTTCAAAGCCGCTCTCCGCCCGTCTTTTCCGTTCACCCCCCCAAGCGCCGCGGCCGCCTTGGCCGACATGGGGCGAAATAACAGCGTCCTGGTAAGGGCGTGTTAAGGAAAAAATGTAACACCCGCCCGGCGCACGGCAACTGTATTTATCCCGGCCAAATGCAAGCCCGTCTTTAGGCGGGCGGGCGCGCCGCGGGGCCGGCTGTG
>JAIRNB010000255.1 GCA_031258265.1 Treponema sp.
CCGTTTTGGGGGGATAGCGGAATACCCGCCGCGGGCGGGGATGGAGCTAAGGGGGGGCCACGGTAAGGGCGAAGCCGGGGGAATAGATTCCCCGGTAGCTGGCCCCCCCTTCATAAATGGCCGTACCCCAATGACAGTACTTCAGACTATACTCCGGGGCGATTCAATGCCCCTTGTCCTGTCCCCGGTCATCCGGTAATATTTATCTTAATTTATGGGAAATAGAATCGCCGTATCTGTGCTTTTTGCCGTTCTTTTGGCGGGGGGCGGCTTGTTTTCCCTCCGGGCCCAGGAGATCGTTACCGCCGAGCGTTATCTGGAATCGGTTTCCGGGCGTTACGGCGGGGTTAGGGATTACGAGGCCCGGGTGGTTATCCGCGCCGACAGTACCGATATGCGGGGGAACTTGAGTTTTCTTTCCCCTTCGTTTTTACGGATTGACTTTACGGACCCGGCGGAGCAGGTGATTGTTTTTAACGGAGAGCTTTTGACGGTGTACCTGCCAAGGCAGCGGGCGGTACTGAGTCAGGATATTTCCCGGCGTTCGGGGGCCGCGGGCGCTTCCCTGGCCAGCGCTCAGGGGCTTATCCTGCTCCGGCGCAACTACATTCCCAGTTTTGTCAGCGGTCCTTCCCCTGTTCCCCTGGAGGAAGGATCGGAGGAAACGGTGGTTAAGCTTCGTCTTGCCCGGCGTTCCATTTCCGAGGGTTTCCGGGAGATAATTCTTAGTGTAGATCCGGAGACTCTCCTGATCCGCCGTATCGAGGGGCAGACTATCGCGGGGGGGCGTCTCCGGTTCGACTTTATTGAGGTTAGAACCAACCAGGGGATTCCCGAGGGGCGTTTCATCTACGATTCTCCGGCTTCGGCAAACCTTTACAACAATTTCTTATTCCGGGATGATCAATGACCGGGGAGGAGGGGCCAGATGGATTCCCTGGGTGAAAGGCTGCGCCGGGCAAGGGAAGAAAAGGGCCGCAGCCTTGACCAGGCAAGCCGGGATACCCTTATCGCCTCCCGGTACCTGCAGGCCCTGGAGGGGGAAGATTTTTCCGGCTTCCCTGGGGAGCCCTATGTCTTGGGCTTCCTGCGAAACTACAGCGAGTACCTGGGCCTGGATGTGCAGGAGCAGCTTTCCCTGTACCGGGCCCTGAAAATTCAGGAACAGCCGATCCCCATGGATCAACTGCTCCGTTCCCCGCCGCCGGTAAAAAAAATCGTTCTGGGTATCCTGATCCCCCTTCTGGTCCTGGCCGCCGCCGGAGGCGGTTTTTATATCTACACCCACCGGCCGGTGAAGGAAAGCGTTGCCGCGGAGCTTAGGCAGCCGGTGGAGTATTCCATAGGCGCGGAGCCCCTGGAACGGCGTTTCTACACCGGGGATTCCGTGCTTGTTTCCCTGGGGCTGAACCCCTATAAACTGGTTTTCTCCAGCCTGGGGGAGGCCCTTGCCCTTACGACTCCCCTGGGACAGTTGACCCTGGATCTGGGCCAGGAGGCGAATTTGGACCTGGACGAGGACGGGCTTACGGAACTGCGGGTTACCGCGGCGGATTTTGCCAAGAACAACGCCGGCGCGGGGGCCCTGCTGCGTTTCGAGCTGCTCCAGATTGCCGCCCCGCCGGTGGAAAGCCCCGGCCCGCCGGCTTCCCCTTCTTCGGAGACGGTGATTTTCAGTTCCCCCAACGCCTACCCCTTTACCGTGCAGTTGAATTTCCAGGGCTACTGCATGTTCCGCTGGGAAATCCTCTACGAGCGGGATCGGCCGGAGCGGAATGAACGGTACTTCCAGCGGGGGGAAGAACTTAACATCCAGGCCCAAAACGGGGTCCGCATCGGGGCATCCAACGCCCAGGCCGTAAAACTCCAGATAACCGGCGGCGGCCGTACCGTGCCGGTAGAGCTGGGGGGGGCCGGTGAAGTGGTGGTGGCGAATATCCGCTGGGACCGGGAGGGAGAAAACCGCCGCGTAATCCTGGAACGGCTGGAATAGTTACCCGGTGCCCCGCTATTTCCTTGACCCCTTTGGTTGCGCGAAGAATCAGGTGGACGCGGAAACCATGATGGCCCTCCTGGCCTCCGCCGGCTGGTCCGCCGCGGGGGATCCCGCCGGCGCGGACCTGATCATCGTCAATTCCTGCGGTTTTATCGAAAGCGCCAAGCGGGAGTCCATCAACGCGGTCCTCTCCTGGCGTAAAAATTACCCCCACAAAAAGATCCTCATGGCCGGCTGCCTGGCCCAGCGTTACGCCGGGGAACTTGCCCAGGCCATGCCCGAGGCCGACGGTTTCTTTGGAAACGCCGATCTCCAGGGTATTGCGGAGGCGGCCCGTTCGGTCCTTTTATCAAAAGGGGGGGAGCCCCCCCCCTCACTCCGGCCTCCTCGCCCTGACGGGCTGCGGTGTCCTCCGTTACCCCCCCCTGCCGGGGGCCCGGCGCCGCGTCTTTCCCCAGGCGGGGCAGCCGCGCCGGGGGATTCTGCGGAGGCTGATTGGGGGCCGGGGGGCCCTGCCCAGGGGGGCCATAGTCAGGGGGACCATGGCCGGGAGAACCATGTCCAGGGGGATTATGTTTCCGGGGAACCTTATGTTCCCGGAGAATCTTATGTTCCCGGAGAGCGGCCCCTCCTCTCCCTCCCCGGCGCGGCGTATGTAAAGATCAGTGAGGGCTGCGACAACCGCTGTAGTTTTTGTTCTATTCCTCTTATCCGGGGCCCCCTGAAAAGCCGTTCCATTGCCGGTATAAGCGCCGAATGTCGTTCCCTTTTGGGCCGGGGTATCCGGGAACTGAACATCATCGGCCAGGACATCGCTTCCTTTGGGAAAGACCGGCCCGGCGGGGGGGATCTCCCCGCCCTGTTGGAGGCCATAGCCGCCTTCCCGGAGAATTTCTGGGTCCGGCTTCTCTATCTTCACCCCGATCATATCCCCCTCTCCATTTTGGATATTATGGGCCGGGACCCCCGCTTCCTTCCCTACTTCGATATTCCCATTCAGCATGCCTCCGGGCCCCTGCTTAAGGCCATGAACCGCCGGGGAGACGGGGAAAGCTACCTGGATCTGATTGGCAGGATCCGTTCCGCCCTGCCGGATGCGGTGATCCGTTCCACCTTTCTTACGGGCTTCCCCGGTGAAACCGAAGGGGATTTTGAGCTGCTCCTGGATTTTCAGGAGCGGGCGGCCCTGGACTGGATGGGCTGCTTTACCTACTCCCGGGAAGAGGATACCCCCGCCTACTCCATGGGAAAGCGGGTGCCCCGGCGTGTCGCGGCGGAGCGGAAACGGCTTTTGGAAGAACGGCAGCAGGGTATCAGCGAGGGGCGGATGGAAAGGTTCCTGGACAGGGAACTGGAAATTCTTGTTGAAGAGAAATTTGAACAGGCCGGAGGGGATTCCCCGGAAAGGGGGCTGTACCTGGGGCGGGCCTACTGCCAGGCCCCGGAGGTGGACGGGGCGGTCCTTATCTCCAGCGGGGAGGCCCTGAATCCCGGTTCCCTGGCCCGCTGCCGGATAACAGGGAGGGCGGGCATCGACCTTGAAGGGCGGATAGTTAAGGGGTAAATTCTTAACTATGCGTTTTCCGGTTCTCCCCTTACTCCTTTGGTTTGTATGCCTGGGGGCTTTGGGGGCCCTTGATTTTCACGAAATTCACGGCGATCTTACCTTTAAGCCTGAGTATCACCGCAGTTTTGGGTTTTGCCGGGAATTTGCCGCGGCGGGGGAGTCGCTTATTGGGGACTCCGTCGGCCTTCAGGGGGGGCTGGCCCTGGGCAGGACGGGGGAAGAATTCGATCTTGATATTTTCCTGGGCGCTTCTTACCTGCTGCCCCTGCCCGTCAACCTGCGGGTCCGGTTCCTGTACATATACAATACGATTCCCGCCTATACCTACCAAACTAATACCCTTTTCCCCCTCCTTTCCTTTCAGGGGAAGTGGGGGGGCGCGGAAATGGGTTTCGCCTTTCGTTTTACGGTTTTTGATTCGGATCCTTCCTCCATATTTGAACCGATCCTGGGGGGCCGGTTCTTCCTCAATTTTCCTTTTATTGAAAAGGTGAAGCTGTCTCTGGGATTCGGCAACTTCTCCGCCTTTAACATGGGCAACCTGGGGGCCTATTTCCTGTTTCTGGAAAGCCGGGTCGATATAAACAGGCTCCGGTCCCTGGAAAAACTAAGGGAGAAATGGCGGGGAGTTCCCCTGGTTTCCCTGATCAGTAACCTTGAATTTTATCAGACCGGCAGTATCGGCTTTAGCGCGGCCTTCCAGGGCTTCGCCTGGCAGGGGGGGGTTCGTCTCTCATGGTAAAAATAGGCCGGAAGGGCCCGCCCTGGGCCCTCTGTTTCCTCCTCCTGGCCCTCTCCGGCTGCAATGTGGATATTCTGGGTTTCTTCGGTTCCACCGATTTTAATGAACGTTTCCGGGAGCGGGGCAGCTTCAATTTTCTGAACAGCGCCGAGCTGGCGCCAAATTTCAGCGCCCCCTATTCTTTCATCGTGCTATCCGATACCCATATCGAGGGGGGGGATACCCATGGGCTGGAAAGAATCAAAGACACGGTCCAGGGGGCAAATGCCGGCGGGGAGAATATCCGCTTTGTGGTTGTTACCGGAGATATTACCCAAAACGGCCGGAGGCAGGACTTAGAAAAATTTCTGGAGATTGCCGAATCTTTGCGATCCCTTTCCGTACCCCTTTACCCGGTGATTGGAAATCACGATATTTTTTCCGGTAACTGGTCCCTCTGGCGGGAGTTGATCGGTTCTTCCACCTACTGCGTGGAAAGCCCGGACACTACCCTGATCATGCTGGATTCCGCCAACGCAAACTTCGGCAGGGACCAGTTGGAGTGGCTGGAAGATCGGTTAAGGGGGGCAAAGGGAAACACCTTTGTCTTTACCCATGCCAATCTTTTTACCGAATCAATAAAGGACATCGAGATGCTCACCGATACCAGGGAACGGGCCAGGGTACTTTCCCTGCTTAAAGGCCGTTGTGACGCGCTGTTCGCCGGGCATGTTCACCGTAGAATCATTCGGGAAGCCGGCGGGGTATGGTACATTACCCAGGAAGATTTTAAGGGCCATTCAAACTACTGCCTGGTGCGGGTGGACGCCGCCGGCGGTATATCCTGGGAATTCAAGAAGCTGTAGCCATGGATAAGAAAAGCGGCGGCCGGGCTTCCGGGTCCGGGAGGGAAATCCCCGGCGGGGATATTCCGTCCTACCTGGAAATCCTGAATGATGAACAGCGGGAAGCGGTGTTCCACTGGGGGCGGCCCCTCTTGATCCTCGCCGGGGCGGGATCGGGGAAAACCAGGGTGATCACCACCAAGATCGCCTACCTTATCAGGGAACGGGGTTTAGATCCCCGGTCCATACTGGCGGTAACCTTTACCAACAAGGCCGCCCGGGAGATGGCGGGCCGGGCCCGGCTTATCGACGAGCGGGCGGGGGACGCGATGATGCGGACCTTCCACTCTTTTGGGGCCTGGTTTCTGCGCCGCAACGGGGCCCTGGCCGGTCTGGACAGTTCCTTTGTGATCTACGATGAGGACGATTCCGTGTCCCTGCTCTCCACGATTGTGGAGGATACCAACAAAGCGGAACTGCGGCGGATAGCCGCCGGCATTGCCCGGGCCAAGGATTACTTCTTTTCCCCTGGCAGCGCCGGCCTGGACCTTATTGACCACCATCCCAGATTCAGGAAGATCTACGCCCAATACGAGGAACGCCTGGGGGCCATTGGCAATGTGGATTTTGGGGATCTGATAAAGAAGACCGTGGAGGTACTGCGGGATAACGGGGCTGTGGCCGGGCGGCTGCAGGACCGTTTCCGGGTGATTCTGGTAGACGAATACCAGGACGCCAATATCGCCCAGTTTGAACTGCTCAAGGAACTGGCGGGGCCCGCCGCGTATATCTGTGTGGTGGGGGATGACGATCAGTCGATCTACCGTTTCCGGGGCGCGGAGGTCCGGAACATCCTGGAGTTCCCGGAACGTTTCCAGGGGGCCGATATTATCCGGCTGCCCCGGAACTACCGTTCCACCACGGCAATTTTGCGGGCCGCCGCCTCGGTGGTGGCCCGGAACCGTTCCCGACTGGGCAAGGAACTGGTGGCCCACAGGGAGGGGGGTAAAAAGCCGGTTCTCAGCTTCCTCCCCGATCAGGATGAGGAGGCCTCCTTCTGCGCCTCCCTTATCGAAGCCTCCAGGGCGGGAACAGCGCCGGCCCGCTGGTCCGATTGGGCGATACTCTACCGGACCAACGCCCAATCCCTCAGCTTTGAGACCGAATTTCTCCACCGGGCTATTCCCTACCGGGTGGTGGGGTCCCTTAAATTCTACGAGCGGGAGGAGATCAAGGACGCCCTGGCGCTGCTTTCCTTCCTGGTGAACCCCCGGGACGAGATTGCCTTCCGCCGGGTGGTAAATAAGCCCGCCCGGGGGTTGGGGAAGGCCACGGTGGATCGTATCGTGGAGGAGGCCCTGAATTCCAGGGAAGACAATGAAGACGGCGCGGATCGCTGTAATCTGGAAGCCGCCGCCCGGAGGCTCCTGCCGGAGATGGCCCCCAAGGCCCGTAAGGGCATGGGGGAATTCCTTTCCCTCATGGAAGAGGGCAGGGCCCTGCTTGCCGGAACCAGGGGGCCTAAAAAGCCGGAGAAACCGGAGACCGGAGATTCCAGGGAAGACCTGCGGGGGGCCGAAGGGCTTTCCGTGCTGGTGGTAACACTGGTTAAGGATTCCGGCCTGGCGGATTACCACCGTTTCCATGACGAGATTGAGGCGGTCCAGCGGCTCAACAACCTCCAGGAACTGGCCAATGCTGCCAGCGAATATTCGGCCGCCATGGACGGGCTCCTGCAGTTCCTGGAAAACATCGAGCTGGACCGTTCCCTGGAGGATAGTTCAGAGAACAAGAACGGGGAGAATCAGGTAACGCTGATCACCTTTCACAACACCAAGGGCCTGGAATTCCGGCGGGTCGTTATGACCGGCCTGGAACAGGGAATCTTTCCCCGGGACGATAAAGAAGGGGAAGACCTGGAAGAAGAACGGCGGCTCTTTTATGTAGGCGCCACCAGGGCCATAGACGAGCTTTACCTTACATCCTGCGCCTGGCGCCGCCTGTACGGCCGCGGCCAAAGTACGGAACCAAGCCTGTTTCTCCGGGAGATAGACCCCTCCGTCCTGCGGATCATCGGGGACCCCCCCTTCGGCTTCAAACGTTCTTCCGGCGGGGGGACCCGAAGCGGCAGGGACACGGCGGAAGGCGGCTGGCGGCGGGGAGACCGGGTCTACCATGACGATTACGGTTACGGCGGGGTTGTCGCCGTCAGGGAAAGTGAGGAAGGGCCTGTGGTGGAACTGCTCTTTGAAAGCGGCAAAACCCTGCGTTTTTTAAGTTCTTTCCAGGGCCGGTCCCTGGTAAAAATCGGAAAGGACTACTGATGATTCCCCTGCCGGTGGTACTGCGGGCCCGGGATTTCAGACTCTACACCCAGGGGGGCGGCCGGCTGGTGGACCTCTGGCAGGCGGGGGGGCGGGCCGTCCTGGGGCATAGCCCTGCACGGGTTTTCCGGGACTTCAAAAACTACGGCAGCCGGGGCCTTTTTGCCCCCTTCCCCCACCCCCAGGAACAGCGTCTTGCCAGGGCCCTTTCCCGGCTCCTCCCCGGCCGGGTCTTCCGGTTTTATGCGGACCGGCTTTCCCTGCGTTCCGCCCTGGAAGCCGCGGGTTTCCCCTGGCAGCCCTTTCCCGATCCCGCCCTCCCCGGCGGGTCCCTTCCCCCCGGTATTCCGGCCCTCTGGCGGCCCTTTCTGGAAACGGAGGGCAACCCTTCGGGGCCCTGTCCCGTACTGGTCCCCGTCCTCCCCTGGCCCCTGGCACCCTGGGTCCTGGCCCCGGAAGCCGCCCTGGGGGACCGTTTTCCCCCCTCCGATCCCCTTCCCCCGGCCCTCCTGGCCGCCGCGGCTCGTTCCGTTTACGACCTTATCGCCGCGGGAAAGCGGGGGGGCCGCCCGGTTTACCCTAAGATCAACCGGGCGCTCTACGGAGCTTCCGCCGGGGGGCCTTCCTGGCATCGCCGGGGCATTTACTTAGGCTGCGCCGCTCTCCAAGCCTGGGCAGGCTCTCCCCAGGTCCGGGGGGAGGATTTTTCCCCGGAACTTCCCCCCTCCGCCCCGCCGGCCCCCTGGGAGGAACTTTACCGGCGTTTCCTGGACGGGGGTTTCCTGATTCCCCCCGGCCCCGGCGAACCCCTCATCCTTCCGGGGTCCCTTTCCCCCGGTGAAGAAGCTAAACTGGCGGCCCTCCTTGGCAAATTTGGCGGCTGATACCTTTTTGCTCCTTGCATTTCGGTTTCTCCCCCTGCGATACTAATAATATGGACAGCGCCGGGATACTGCTTGTCCGGCTTCCCTGAATACGGAGGAACTCCCTGAATAACTATGGAGAAACTATGAAAGCGATTGTCCTTGGTTTGATCTTCCTTGCCGCCGCCGTTCTGGCGGTAATCCCCGCCGGTCTTGGCTGGTGGACCGATGTCCTGGTATTTCTCCGGGGCGCCCTGCCGGTCCTGGCGATCCT
>JAIRNB010000127.1 GCA_031258265.1 Treponema sp.
TATTTTTGCCGTTTTTTCCGCTATCCCTTTATCGAGCCGATCATCACGCCCTTGACAAAGTAACGCTGCAGAAAGGGATAAATGCAGATGATGGGGCCGGTGGTAACTACCATGGTGGCAAGCTTGACCGACTGGGAACTGACCTGCTGGGCGCTGATGCTGGCGGGCATGTCTATAGTTCCACGGTTCACGGAAACGCTGGCGATGATCCGGTAGAGAAAAGTCTGGATGGGCTGGAGATCCGGGTTGTTAATGTACATGACCCCCGCAAAATAATCGTTCCAGTGGTAAACGCCATTGAAAAGGGCGATAGTGGCCAGGACGGGCATGGACAGGGGGATGACAATTCTGAGGAAGATCACGAAGTCGTTGGCCCCATCCAGCTTGGCCGACTCCTCCAGTCCGGCGGGGAGTTCCCGGAAAAAGGACATGAAGATGATACAGTTCCAAAAATTGAACATCGCCGGGATGATATACACCAAGAAGGTATCGTAAAGGCCGATGCTCCGCAGCAGGATGAAATAGGGAATAATCCCCCCGCCAAAGAACATTGTAATCGTGCCGATTATCAGGTAAACCCGGTTCCCCATGATGTGCCTTTTGGAAAAGGCGTAGGCCACCATGGAAGTAAAAAATACGCTGACCACGGTCCCGATCAGGGTACGCCAAATGGTAACGTTAAAGGCCTTGAGGATCGAATTGTCCAGGAACACGGTCCGGTAACTTTGGAGGCTAAATTTCCGGGGAAACCAGTAGATGCCGCCCCGCAGGGCGTCCATCGAATCGTTGAAAGAGAGGATCACCGTGTACCATACAGGATAGAGTGTAACAAAACTGATGAGTGCCATAAGGACGACAATAATCCGGTCGCCCATTGACCCGGCCCCCAGGCGTCTCCTCCGCCTTTCTATCTTATTCATGCCCGATCCTTAAATCCTCCAAAAAATAGAGTTATTCAAAAACTTCAGTTTTTGAATAACAACCGCTTAGAAATAACAAAAAACACTGATTTTGTTAAAAATCTGCGTTTTTTGGAAGACTTGCAAGCCAAGCTTCGCTTGGCAAAGAACCAACCGGGTTCTTGAACAAGTCCAATATTTAAAACAGGGATACTTCGTTTATCCGTTTCGTAATATTATTGGCGATGAACAGTAGGATAAAGGCGAAGACGGACTTAAAAAATCCAATGGCCGTGGCATAGGAAAAACGCAGACTCCGCATAGCTACATTGTAGGTATAGATGTCGATAACCGTACTGCGGGGGGCGTTGAGGGGATTCCAGAGTACCAGAATCTGGTCAAAATTTGTGTTGAGCAGTCCCCCCACAGCCAGGATAAATAACACCGTGATTGTCCCCTTGATGCAGGGCAGGGTAATGGACCACATGCGCCGCAGCCGCCCCGCGCCGTCCAACTGCGCCGCTTCGTAGAGTTCTTGGTCAATGCCGGTGATGGCCGCCAGGTAGATGATCGCCGACCAGCCCAGTTCCTTCCACACATCGGAGATGACTACGATACCCCAAAAATACTGCGGGTAGGCCAGGAAGGTTATCCCCTCTTTTATCAGCCCCGCTTTTATCAGGATTTCGTTTACAAAACCGGTGTTGGAAAGCCATGTGGTAAGGATTCCCCCCAGGACAACCCAGGAGAGGAAGTGGGGGAGGTAGCTGATGGTCTGGACCGCCCGCTTAAAACGGCGGTTCTTCAGTTCATTAAGGAGCAGGGCAAAGATGATAGGCAGGGGGAAGCCGATGCCCAGTTTAAGCAAGCTTATCCCCAGGGTATTGATAATGATGTTGACAAATTCAGAATCGCGGAAAAAGGCGATAAAATGCTGGAATCCAAAGGATCCGGCCCAGGGAGACGCGAGGAATTTCAGGCTAAAGAGGGACTGGGTGATCATGTAGTTCCTCTTAAAACCCACCAGAATCCCGTACATGGGGGCGTAGTTGAAGACCAGCATCCAGGCAATGCCCAGGAGCGCCATGATCTGCAGGTACTTTTCATTTCGCAGCCTTACCAAAAACCCTTTCTTTTTCAATTTTGGTTTCATCGGCAGCTAATCCCTCCAATCGATCTTTCCGGCAGGTAAGAGTCAGTATAAAACCGGTTTTTCTTATCCCGCTAGGCGCAAAATTTCATAAAAGTGTAAATTTTTCGGTTTTTTGCGGGATTTTTTATTCGGGAATCTGGTTTAATACCCCGCGGCTTAAAAAATACAACGCTTGCACGATACCCAGGAATCCGCTTTTCGGCGGTATTTCGGGGGCGTTACGGGGGCCGCTTTACAAGCCCTCAGCATCCTGCTTCGGGCTTTTGTGTGGGGCGCACTTTGTTTTGCGTACATCCATGTACGATCTGGGTGCGCCCTCAAAACCATGCACCGCATGGTTTTGTGCCCGTAGAGGGGGGTGCGGCGCAACAAAGCGGCGGAGCCGCGGCGTGCGCCGCAGGCGGGAGGCTTCCCCCTTTTTTATTTTGCGCTGTTTCCCCCGATGAATTACACTATGTTTTGACGGGGGTTACAGATGGGGAACAGGTACAGCGCCACTAAGACTTTTGGAATCCTTACCGCCGGGGGGGATTGTCCGGGGCTGAACGCGGCGATCCGGGGGGTCTGCCGGGCCGCCTATGACCGCTATGGGATGAATATTGTGGGTATCGCCAATGGCTATCTGGGGCTTATCCAGGAAAACTGGCGTTATCTAAGGCCGGTGGATACCTACGGTATCCTTACCCGGGGCGGCACTATCCTGGGGGCCAGCCGGGAGAAGCCTTTTAAGGCTAAAAAGGGTGAAAGCGACAGCGAGATTGAGGGCGATAAGGTTCAGGCGATTAAGGATAATTATAAGCGGCTTAATCTGGACTGTCTGGTGGTGCTGGGGGGGAACGGCACTAATACGACGGGCTATCTCCTTGCCAGGGAGGGGCTCAATGTTCTGGGGCTTCCCAAGACTATCGACAACGATATTGTGGGGACCGACCGGACTTTTGGGTTTCACTCCGCCCTGGCCATTGGTACGGAGGCGATTGACCGTCTCCATTCCACGGCCCAGAGTCACAGCCGGGTGATCGTTATTGAACTGATGGGCCACAAAGCCGGCTGGCTGGCCCTCTACGCCGGGGTGGCCGGCGGCGGAGATGTGATCCTGATTCCCGAAATCCCCTATGACATTAAGGCTATTGGCCGGCATCTGGAGGCCCGGTCCGGGGAGGGAAAGAGCTACTCCATCGTGGTGGTGGCGGAGGGGGCCCTTTCCGCGGCGGAGGCCGCCATGGACAAGAAGGAGCGGAAGAAGTACCGGGTGGAAACGGTGAACCCCTCTATCGGCTACCGGGTGGCCAGGGAGATTGAGGAGGAGACGGGCATGGAAACCAGGGCCACGGTTCTGGGCTATGTGCAGCGGGGGGGGATTCCCAGCGCCTCCGACCGGGTCCTGGCTACCGCCCTGGGGACCGCTGCGGCGGACCTTCTGGCCAAGGGTAAATACGGCCGTATGGTGGCCCTGATTGGGGATTCCATCGATTCGGTGGATCTAAGCGTCCCCTCGGAGAAGGTGAAAAACGTGCCCCTGGACCACTATATGCTGGATACCGCCCTGGCCGTTGGCACCTGCCTGGGGAATTAAGGGCCGGGGCTCAACGCTACGGTCCGGGGATTCTGCTTATCGTAAGAGGTCCATTCAAAAAGAGGTCCATCCAAAAAGGGGCCCGTTCAAAACTTCGGTTTTGAACGGGCGGTCGCCGAAAACAAACTTAAAAAAGCCCCTTTATGTTGCCTTCCGCGTCTATATCCACGTCCATGAAGGCGGGGCGGGAGGGGAGGCCGGGCATGGTGGTGATGTCGCCGCAAAGGGGGTATACAAAACCGGCTCCGGCGGCGAGGCGGACATCCCGGACGGGAAGCCGCCAGCCTTTGGGGGCCCCTTTAAGGCGGGGATCGTGGGAGAGGGAGTATTGGGTTTTGGCCATGCAGACAGGCAGGCTGCCGTGGCCCTGGTCCTCCAGGGTATCGAGCCGTTCCCGGACTCCTTCGGCGTAGTCTACTCCTTCGGCGCCGTAGATTTCCCGGGCGATGATCTCAATTTTTTGGTTTAGGGGGGCTTCGCTGGGGTAGAGGGGGCGGAAACCGGCGGACCGGGCGGCGGGGTCTTTTCCGGCTTGTTCTACGACCCGCTCCACGGCGTGGGCGAGTTCGGCGGCCCCTTCGCCGCCCAGTTCCCAATGGCGGGTGACGGCGGCATCCTGGGCCCCCGCGGCCAGGGATTCTTCGCGGATAAGGTCCCATTCGGCCTGGGTGTCGGCGGGGAAGGCATTGATAGCTACGATAGCCGGGATGCCGAAACGGCGGATGATGCCGATGTGGGCGCGGAGGTTAGCAAGGCCGGCCCGGAGGAGTTCCAGGTTTTCCTCGCGGTAGGCGGCGGGGAGGGCTTTGCCGGGGATGACGGAGGGGCCGCCGCCATGGGATTTGAGGGCCCGCACGGTGGCCACCAGGACAACGGCATCGGGGGCCATGCCGGAACTGCGGCATTTGATGTTAAAAAATTTTTCCATGCCCATGTCGGAACCAAAGCCGCTTTCCGTGACGAGGTATTCGGCGTATTGGGCGGCGATAAGGTCGGCCACAATAGAAGAATTACCGTGGGCGATGTTGGCGAAGGGGCCGGTGTGGACGAAGGCGCTTTGGCCTTCCAGGGTTTGCAGGAGGTTTGGGTTAAGGGCATCCTTGAGGAGGACGGTCATGGCCCCGGCTGCGCCAAAGTCCCCGGCGCTGAGGGGGCGGCCCTGGTTGTCGGAGGCGACGATCATCCGGCCCAGGCGGGCGCGGAGATCGGAAAGGTCCCGGGCCAGGGCGAGGATGGCCATGACTTCACTGGCGACGGCAATATCGAAGCGGGTCTGGCGCAGGGGGCCGTCTCCCTTTCCCCCAAGGCCGGTGAGGACGCCGCGCAGGGCGCGGTCGTTCATGTCCAGTACCCGGCCAATGCTTACGGCGTAGGGGTCTACGTTGAGGCGGCGGAGGCCGATCTTTTCAAGGTAGGCGGCGGACCAGCGGGACTCATGGTAGATACGGGCATCGACGGCGGCGGCGCAGAGGTTGTGGGCGGCGGCCACGGCATGGATGTCGCCGGTAAGGTGGAGGTTAAAATCTTCCATGGGGACTACCTGGCTGTAGCCGCCGCCGGCGGCTCCGCCTTTGATGCCGAAGGTGGGGCCCATGGAGGGCTGGCGCAGGGCGGCGACGGCTTTGCGGCCCAGGCAGCCGAGGCCCTGAACAAGGCCCACGGTGGTGGTGGTTTTACCTTCCCCCAGGGGGGTGGGACTGATGGCGGTAACGTTGATGTATTTTGCGCGGCCCTGGGGGGAGGCCAGCCTCCAGTCAATTTTGGCTTTGCGCTTTCCGTAGAGTTCCGCCCGCTCAAGGGGAATACCGAGTTCCGTGATAATCTGATCGATGGGTTTTAGTTCGGCCCCCTGGGCGATTTCGATGTCGCTGGGGACCGGGCTTTTTTTTGCTGTCATGGGAACAGTATAAAACTACCCGGGGGGATATTTAAGGG
>JAIRNB010000139.1 GCA_031258265.1 Treponema sp.
CTCTTAATCTGCGGGTCCTGAGTTCGATCCTCGGGCGGCTCAAAATCCTAATTCCTTATATTATAAGGAATTACAAAACATGAAACTTGATTTAAGTCAGAAAATTGGGAAAATTTCAACATATCAACTAACTTCTCTTCCCCGGCAAAATAGAATATACTCAATTAAGGAGTTCTGGCATGTCAACCGTAAAGGCGCATTACGATGGCACTACCTTTTTTCCCATTGAAGCCATGGACATTCCCAAGGGGAAAGTTGTCAATCTGACCATAGGCGAAGATGATACATTAAGCCCTGACAGAGCGAAAAGACTGGCCCAACTGGCTGTTATCAACGGGAATCTTGAAAGACTCAACGAAACAGAACCTCTCCCACTGGAATTTGACGAGATACTGGCCCAACGGGTAAATTTTTCCCGGAAGCTTGATTTGTAAGCGTTTTTGTTCTGGACTCGAACATTGTTTCGTTCTACATACGGCAGAAACAGGAGATCATTCACAGGGTTCAGGAAGAACTGATGGCGGGGAACGAGATACTGGTGGGGCCTATTGTCTATTATGAGGTTAAGCGGGGCCTTATATCGATCAACATTGTCAAATAAACAAGCTGCGCTTGCCTGCCGTGGGCTCAGCTAAAGCCGGGGCGCATTTTTCAATTTGGGGGCATACGGAGGCGCTACGCGAAGCCGCATTGGTTAAATTAACAAGCTACGCTTGCTTTTACTGCGCGAGGGATAGAGCGGAAATACCGGAGACTTTATCGGAGGTAAAGTCGAGGAATTGCAGCGATAGCCCGGTTTTTGCGTGCTTGCACGCAAAAATGCGCCCATAAACAAACAAAAAAAGTAAACGCCGGTCCCCTAAGTTTTCGGCGATTGACAGAAAATTCGCCGCTTTATATCATATATGGGTCCTGTCCAGCGCTGATACAGCCGGATTTCTTTTCTCATTAAAATTCCCCGGATGTTTAATTTGGGAATTGCCCTGGTTTATGTATCTGTTGTATTGGAAATTTACCGCCTTGGAAGGCTGGTAAGCCAAGCTTTGCTTGGCAGCCATGCAAAGCTTGGCAAAGAACCAACCGGGTTCTTGAACAAGTCCAATAATAATATTATCCCGGCGGGAGGACCGCTATAAAATATGGATGTATTGGATAAACAGAATGCCCTGCCCTTGCATATTCAGTTTGAGCGGATAATCAGGCAAAAAATTGAAGATGAAGAGTGGCCGGTAAACAGTCTTATTCCTTCGGAGAATGAACTGTCGCGGATCTACGATCTGTCCAGAATGACGGTTCGTTCAGTGCTGAACCGCCTGCAGATGAACGGCCTTATCTACCGGACTCCCGGCAAGGGCACTTTTATCGCGGAGCCCAAAATAACCAGCGAACCGCTGGTAAGGTACGGCATCCGGGAACAGCTTGAAGCCATGGGATACGAAACCACCACCGAGGTTATCTCAATCCGGAAGAGTCCCTCCACCCTCAAGGTGGCAAAGGCCCTGGGGCAGAATCAAAAAATTGATGTCTTCACGGTAAAACGGCGGCGCTGCATAAAGGGGGAACCCCTTAGTTTTCATGTCAGCTACCTGCCGGCCAGGTACTTTCGGAATTTTGGAAAATGCGATCTAAAGAATAAACAGATGTGCCACCTGATTGAACAGAAATTCAAATATCCTATCAGAAGGCGGATTGAAACACTGGAAGCCACCAGCGCGGATCTGGAAAAATCCCAATACTTAAATGTGGAACCGGGTTTCCCCCTGCTCCTGGTAGAAAATGTAGTTTATACTGACAAGAATCTCATCATCGAATATTCCCAAATCACCTTCCGGGGGGATAAGTACAAGATCAGGATGGAATACCCCAAATAGGTTCCCAGCCCCGGAAAAACGGCCGCGGGGAAAATCCTACAGCGGAAAATCCCGCAGCAGTTTTTCAATCGTTTGCTTTATCTTTTCCCTGGTCCCCGCGTCCGCGGGTAAAAGCGGAAGCCGGGGGAAACCGCCATGGTAGCCGGTAATGTCCATAGCGGCCTTTACGCCGCTGACCCCCGCGGCGCCGGATATGGCCATGTTGCTTTCCAGAATTCCCCGGTTAAGGACGGCGGCCTCCGCCAGGGCGCCTTTTTCCAGCAGCTTAAACAAATGAACCGCGTGGCCGGGAAGGTAATCGGCAATGGAAAGAACCCCTCCCGCGGCGCCGCAAAGCATGGCCGGGAAAAAAGTATTGGCGCTTCCGGAAAAAACGGCGAAATCTCCGGGAACCGAAAAAAGAATCTTTTCTATCCCGGAGGGGGAGGAATCTTTGATTCCCGCAATATTAGGATGGGCGGCCAGTTCTTTTATCAAATTGAGCGAAAGATCGACTCCGCCGGAAAACTGCGGAGCCTTGTAGATAAGGCAGGGCCTTCCGGCGGCGCCGGCGGCATCGCTGAAATATTTCAGGAGAATGGCGTCGGTCATCGCGCTTTTGAAATAAGAGGGGGCAAGAAGGGTAATAAAATCCGCCCCCGCTTCCACGGCAAGATGGGCAAATTCGATGGTCTCCCCGGTAGATTCAAAGATACTCCCCGCCATGACAAGCTGTTCGGGGGCCTTATGGGCGATAACACAGCCCAAAACCTGTTGTTTTTCCTTGAAATTCAGGGATTTATTTTCTCCGTTGGAACCCAGAACCAGAAACCCGGAAAGCCCCGTTCCCCGGTAACGATCCACATTCGCCCCAAGCTGATCCAGGCTGATATTCCCTTCCCTGTCGAAGGGGCTGGTTATGGGGGCAAAAATACCGGAAAGTTTCTTTTTCCCGGTCATGTTTCCAGGCATAGCCCCGGATATATTTTCAGGCATGGTTTTCTCCCCCCATTTTTTTCAGGGCCAGCAAGGCGCTTCCCAGGATCATACATTCACTTTTCATCTCAAAATCATAAGCCGGAAAGATCCGCCTTTTTATTTTAACGATCGACCGGTCAATCATACCTCCGGTTAGTTTTATGGTTTTTTCCAGCGGCATAAACCCTTCACAGATCTCAAGGACCTGCCTTATGGGTTCGTGCATCCCCCGCAGCAGCGCCGCAAGAATATCCTCCCGCCTGGTTTCCAGGGTAAGGCCGGTAAAGGCCCCCTTTTTAGCCGTAATGCTCTGCCGGTCTCCGCTCAAATACGGAAGAAATTCTACACCCCCCGGCCCGGAAGAAAAATCCTCCGCGATCCGGGGCAGTTCTTTTTCAAAAAAATCCCTGTCCCCCAGGTCCCGGTAAAATTCCTTTCTAAACCAATCCAGGGCAAAACCTCCGGCGGTGGTGGCGTATATCTGCCAAAGTCCCGCGGAGGCGGAGCAGCGGAGATAGTAACGGTCATCTATTTTTGGTACGGCGCTGAGTATGGAAATCATCTCGCTGGAACCGGAAATATTAAGAATAGCCCCGGCCCTGAAATTTCCCGCGCCTACCTGGGCGGAAGCCGCATCGTTGGTCCCCAGGGCCACGGGAATCCCCGGCATAAGGCCGCAAATTCGGGCCGCCTCGGGCGAAAGGCGTCCCCCCGCGGCCCCGGCGGGCAGAATTTCAGGCAGTATCCGCAGGGGTATCCCAAAGGAAAGCGCAATTTCCTCCGACCAGCCCCCGCCGCTTACCGTTTCGTAGAGCCCCATCTGGGAGGCGTTTACCGGATCGCAGGCCCAACGGCCGGTAAACTTCTTGTAAATGTAAGTATTAAGATGGCCCATCCGCTCAGCGCGGTTAAAGATATCCCCTTCGTTTTCCCGGACCCACAGGGCGGAGGTAATAGAAACACCGCCGGTAAAGGGCTGAATTCCGGTGATAGCCTGGAACCTTTCCTTTCCCATCTTCTCCAGTATTTCCGCGCTTTGTTTCTTACTCCGCCGGTCCAAGTGGGTGATGATTGGGTAAAGGGGATTCCCCTCCCCGTCCATAAAGATAAGGGAGGGGGAAAACACATCGTAGGCAATAAGATCAATTCCGTCCGCGGTGTAGTCCCGCAGCTTCCCCAGGCCCCGGATCATGGCGGAAAATACATCTTCGGCGTCAAGTTCCACCCAGTCTTCGTTCAACACACGAATCTGGTAACCCTCCCTGGCGGCGCCGAGAATTTCCAGCCGCCCTTCCGCTTCCCGCAGCAGGGATAATTTTACCGAAGATGTCCCAAAATCCAGGGAAAGGATCTTCATTTAAAAAGAAATTTCTTCAAGGCCATAGGCCCTTCCCCGTTCCAGAACCCGTCCCTTAACAGGACTGCCCTGAAAGGCCATGACAAAAAACGCGGGGTCCTCGGCATTTACCGCAAAAAGATCATAGTGGCAGGGGTAGGCGGCCTTGAGCTTAAGAGCATGGGCAAAAACCACCGCCTCCTGCCATGTCATATTCCCGAATTTACCGTTTATGCACAGGAAACCCGCGTCCGGCTTCTCTTCCGCAATAGAAAAAAGCGCGGGGTTCATCAAGGTATCCCCGGAAAAATACAGCCGTTTCCCCTGAATTTCCGCGATTATCCCGATACTGTCTTCGGTATGCTCCGCATGGACAGCGGAAAGCTTAATATCCCCCGCGTCAATCCGCTCCCCCCGGTTAAGGGGCCGCAGTTTCTCCGGGGCAAAACCCTCCCGTTCCAGATGGGCCACGCAGCTTGAAGGGCCGATAAAATGCTTCCAGCTAAAGTAATCCCGCAGGGTCTCCGTGTCCAGATGATCCCCGTGATCATGGGTTGAAAGGGCATAATCAACAGCAAGCTCCCCTTTCCGTACCGGAGGGGCATAAAGCCGGATAAAACCCTGATCCGCGCAGGCATCGCTAAAATAAGGATCGATAATGACAGACACCGTTTCCGAACGCAGCAGAAATACAGCCTGCCCATACCAGGTTAAAGTCGCCGGCATTACTTTACTTCCTTTTTTTTCAGATCCTCAAATTTGAACTTTACCCCTTCCGGCGGATTCATCCAGTCCTCAATATCATAGTAGTCTACCAAATCGTGGTAATGCTCCGGCGCCCCCACAGCGGAAAGGCCGCCGTCCACAGGAATAACCTGGCCGGTAATGTAGGAGGCCGCATCGGACGCCAGAAATACTACCGTACCGGCCATATCTTCCGCGTAACCGTTCTTTCTCAGGGGAATATAACGCCGGGAATAACGGTAAAAAGGGTCCCGCTCTTCATCTTCAGGATTGGGAACCCGTACATTAGTTACCCCCGGGGAGAACCCGTTCACCCGGATTCCGTAACGGCCCATATCCACAGCAAAACTCTTAATAATCCGGTTAAGCCCGGCCTTGAGTCCCCCGTAAACCCCGTCCCCGGAATGAGGCTGATAAGAGCGGATCGACGTGTTAAATATTATACTACCCTTAATTTTGTTTTGTACCATGTACCGGGCCGCCGCGGAAGCGCAAAGAACCATTCCCCTAAAATCCACCCGGTACAGCTCATCCATAGTTTCCGCCGTAATATCCATAAGGTTTTCAAACCGGGTTATCCCCGCGTTGTTTACCAGCAGATCCAGCCGCCCCAGCTTTTCTACGGTTTCATCAACAAGCCGCTGGGGAACCCGGGCGTCTCCGGTATCCCCCTGCAAAATACAGGAATTAAGCCCCAGGGCCTTTACCTCATTATACGTTTTTTCCGCGGACTCAGGAGACACAGAATGATGAACCGCCACATCATAGCCCGCCTTAGCCAAACCCAGCGCGCAGGCCCGGCCAATACCCCTGCTGGACCCCGTTACCAGCGCAACCTTCCGATTACCCATATCCGCCTCCTCATCCGCAGTCAACATCGCAGTCGTAAATATTACCTTAAAATCTGGGCGCATCCCCGCTTCGCGGGGACCGGGCTATCGCTGCAATCTTTTGGCTTCGCCAAAAGTATTTCCGCTCTATCCCTTGCGCAATAAGAACAGCCGAAGGCTGTATATTAACAAATATGGAACCGCATAGCGCCAGTGATTCCCCAGATATTGAGCAATGCGGCCAAGCTTTAGCTTGGCCAGAGCGCGCGCGGCCCAAACCGCAGGTTTGGGCTGGAACAAAAGCCAACGGTTGTATATTAAACCAATGTGGCTTCGCATAGCGCCACCGTATGCCCCCAAATTGAACCAATGCGCCCCGGCTGGGGCCGCGCACCACAAAACCGCTGACCGGTGCCAAATTTGCCCAATAGATCAGAATTCAGAATTCTGATCTATCATAAAAACATAAAAAACATAAAAAAGCAAAATTGAATCCCATGCCGCAAAAAAACCGCCAGTTTGATTTGTTAAGTGGTATAATAAAATTATATAGTAGCAGCCGCCCTTTTTCCGGCCCCTTCCCCAAAAGGGTGTGTCTCGTTCATACGCAGCCCTTCTTCTTACGAATGTAAAGAAAAAAAGAGACGATTCTTTGGAGCCGACATTGATAATCGGGGAAAAAAGGGTTATACTAGTTCTTAACTGATTCTGCCTTTGCCGGTATGTATGCTTTTAAGGTTTTATGGTTTTTTTGTTGAGGGGACATAAAAAAACCAGGGAAAGGGCAGGCGGGATCAAAGGTAAAATCGCCTGTTCGGCGGTTTTTGGGGTTTTATGCGTCAGGCGCGGCAAACCCCGGTGCAAAGTGTGTTTGTAAGGAGATATACTATGACAAAAGAGCGACGTTTTTGGTTTTCCCTGGTGCTCTGTTTTGCGGCAGCGGTCCCCCTGCTGTTAGGAGCCTGTCTGAATCCGGTGGATTTCAGCGCCGAAAACCTGCCCCGTATCCCGGTGGATGTATCGGGATCAATCGACGTAACCATCAAGGATGTGGCCGTCTTCTGGCTCATTAACCGGACCAAGGATGTAGACGTTACCACCCTCAAAATAGACCGGGCCAAGGGCGATAACGAGACGGATGCCCAGTACGCTTACCCCAAGACCTACAGTGAAAGGCCCAAGGCGGGCTCAAGCCTAGCCTCCTATCATAACCCCACAGACCTTTTCTACACCGTAGAGGCAGCCTATATAAATACCAATACCCAGGAGATCGGTGTCATTAACGCCCTGGAAGTCCAGTTTCCCCGGGTCGGAGATTACAAATATTACCTGTACTGGGACAAGAATGGGAACCTTCAACTGGTCGATGAAAACAAGATGAATGAACTGCCCCCGGACCCCACCAAAAACTACCCCGATCCCGGTCCTAATCCCGTGGACAGTTCCTATACCATGGTGGTCCTCAATGTAACAAGGGATCAGAACATCGATTCGGTGGAATTTGAACAAAGTTCTTATACCTATGCCATATCAAACGAACCCAGGGCCAAAGATCAGGAGATGATCTACCTGGGCGCCGGTTCCTACGATACCTACGTTTCCTATACCAAGGACGCTCAGGTTAAGAAGATCGGTCCCAAAACCGCCGTTGTCACCTCCGAAGGGGGCAGCATGGCGGTCAGGACAAACTTCCTGTACTTCTACAAGACCATCGCCGGGGATTATGCGGTAAGCCAGACCTGGCCCCCCATCCCCAACGACGCTTCCGATGAAAACAGCCCGGAGGACGCCCTTGGCGATAACCAAGGTATCCTGCAGATCATCAACAACGCGGTTCCCAACAACCCCCATGCCCTCATAGCCAGAATCAACATCAACGGTGTTGACTACCCCGACAGCACGAATACCAGCAATTACATGGGCCCCGGCGAATCAAAGAAATTTATCCTCCCCGTCGGAACCGCGGAGGTCCTCTTTAAACCCGTAGATCAAACTTTTTACGGTCAGCTCAGTAAGAGGACAATCGAAAGTAAAAAGACTACCACCTTGTACTACGTGAACGATATGGGTAACCCCTTTGAGTTCCCCCCCGATGAAGGGAATGGCAGCGGTCTTATCCAGATAATCAACAACTCCTACGGTGTGGTAACCAGCGCCGTCATCTACAACAAGGATGAGCTTACGAAATATCTTTCCTTTGGTTACAACGAATTTGTTCCGTCCGGCCCCATTAATAACGGGGCGATGGGTCTGATTCCGGTGCTTGGTACTGACGAAGTCGAATTGAAGAGCGGGGAATTGCAGCTTATCCAGATCGCCCTGGAAACCAACGAAGGCGTCGTCGTGCTGGAAAGGCTGGCATCCCTCAATGGCCGTATTGTCACCATCACAATAAATCAGAACGATCTAAAGCTTGGTGGAGATGATGAGGGCGGACGTTATGGCTCCAAGGTTACGGTAACTAACAGTACCCAAAGCTCCACGAATATTCTGGGCATGTACGTCTACAACAAGGCCAATGCCGCCGCCAGCGCGGTTTACTATCTGGATATTGCCAGCCCTCCCCAGAACAGTTCAAAGTCCCTCTATGTCCTCAGCACCCTCGGCCTCCCCATCCTGGATGGCGAACACTATGAAGCCCAGCTCAGCGTCTACGGCAACGGAAGGATCGCCCTCATCAAAAAACAATTCTCCCCGGATGACCTACTGTACAGTAAAACCCCGGACGCCCACGTGAGGACCATTACCCTTCAGGAGGCGGATCTGCCCGCTGAACTGAAAGAAAATTTTGTTCCGGTTACTGG
>JAIRNB010000202.1 GCA_031258265.1 Treponema sp.
ACGCAGACAAATTCCCCATCCTCAACGGTAATATTAATGTCTTCCAGGGCCAGGAACTCGGTTTTGTCGGTGGTATATATCAGTTTCAGATCCCGGATCTCAATCTTACTCATCTCAAAAATTCTCCGTGGGCGGTATTTCCCCTACAAGCTTATGTTGTTGTTTTCTTCGAATTCCCGGGCCATCCGCTGATAAACAGCCTCGTTGGGATACCTGGCAAGGATGTCCTTTAAAGCATCCCGGTATACCGTGCAGTCTATCGTATCCTCGAAGGGAACCCCGGCGGGAATATAATTGTACTGCAGAAGGGTATCGTATACCGGTTTGACCCGCTTAAAATCCGGGTCCGGGTGAAAAGTACGGCCCGCGCTGAATTCGGTATTGTAAAGCAGGTTTCTAACGTATTCCGGTTCCTGGGACGACAATCCTGACAGCAGGGAGATTGTTTGGTCAGGCTGTTCATAGTAATCCTTGTAGGCCCGGATCTGGGCCCGGTAAAAGGCCACAAAGGCGTCCCGCTTGTTGGCCAGGGCGGTCTTATTCGCCGTCTGCCGGCAGCACACGTAGTTTTCGTACATATTGGTCATGGGAAAGAGAATCGTAAGGCCTAAATCCCGAACCGGCTGCTGGTACTCAAAACTTACAAAGCCTATATCCACCTGGCCTTTCCGTACCCCTTCCACAATATTGGGGTAGTTTTCAATTTCCACAAAGATAATATCCTGGTTGTCCGAACCGGCGTCCATGTTAAAACCAATCTGGCCCAGGGCATAACGGGAAACCATTTCCGAAGTGGAAAGCCGCACAGTCCCCAGGCGGGCTCCCTTCCAGTCCTCCAGCCGGGCATACTTGGCGGCGTTCTCCGGCTTGGTAATAACCAGGTTTCCCCCGGAAATAGAACCCCCGATAATTTTAACATCCGCTTTTTGGGAGGCAAAACTCAGGGGTGGAACAAGGCCGTTAAGCATGACATCCGCCTTTCCAATGCTCAGGGCTTCAATGGCGCCGCTGCTCAGGATAATATACTCAGGCTTAAGCCCCTCTTCCTCAAAATAGTGTTTCTCCTTGGCAATAGTTACCACCGGCGCCCCCACCACATTGGAAGTATAAATAATGGTCAGGGGCAGGCTTTCTTTGGCGCCCTCCGCGGAAGGTTTTTTCGAGCAGCCTGTAAAAACCGGCAAAACCGTTACCGCAACAAGAAACGCCGGTAACACGTTCCTTTTTATAATTGCAAAAATCCCTCTTACATTTTTCATTAGAGTCTCCTTGTTTTTTTTATGTGCCCAGCGTCTGTCCACAATGTGCCTGCATTGGAGTTGTTCAAAAACTTCAGTTTTTGAACAACTCTATTATAGATAGACTCTATTTCACCGTAATTTTAGTGTTGTCCCCATTAAGGGCCTTGTCCGAGAATTCATTCCCCAGGCCCGGCAGTTCGGGGATCTGCAGGCGGCCCTTGACGGGCTGGTAATCGTGAATACAAAGGGCCTTGTTGTTGACGCTTAAATTGACCACATGGTGTTCATGAATCACGAAGTTGGGGATCGCCGCCTCAAAGTGAATCGCCGCCGCCGTAGACAGGGGACTGGCGCATACATGGGCCTGAACCGCCACATCGTAGACATACGCCAGATCGGCGATCTTCTTTCCTTCGGTAATGCCCCCGGTGTTCCCCAGGTCCGGCTGTATCACCTGGACCGAGCTGTTTTCAAAATAGGGGGCGTACTGCCACCGGGAATAAACCCGTTCCCCATGGGCTATGGGGATGCCGATCCGGTCTCCGATTACCTTGGCCAATTTCGGCGTGGGGGTATTGGGTTCCTCGAAATAAAAAATATTGTATTTTTTGATACGGTTCCCAATTTGAATCGCCCCATTGGCGTCGGGCTTGGAGTGGTTTTCGGCAATAATATCAACCTTGGGGCCCACCGCTTCCCGGACCGCGGCCACCCGTTCCTCCACCAGGTCCAGGTAATAGGGGGAAAGGAGCCGGGTCTGTTCTTCCGTGGGGAAAATCCGCCCATCCCGGTCATAGGTAAAAAAGTCGATCTTTACGGCGTCATAGCCTTCGGCCACCGCCTGTTTTGCCACCGCCCCGTAATCGGCGCTGGTTTTTAGAATTGTCCGTTCCGGCCCCCAGCCAAACTGGAGCTGGCTGGCGTAGGAGCGGAGGTCCTTCCGGAACTTGCCGCCCAGCAGTTTATATACCGGCTGGTTAAAAAATTTCCCCTTGATGTCCCATAGGGCAATGTCGATGGCGCTGATCCCCGCGAAGGTTACCGGCCCGCCGTTCTGTCCCCAGAAGGTATTCCGGTAAAGCTTGTGCCAGATAATTTCGTGGGCCAGGGGATCGTCCCCGATAATAAGGGCGGCATAATCCTTTACCGCCCCAAAGGCGGCGGAGGAAGCCACCCCATAGGCCAGGGCCGCCTCCCCATCGCCGTAGATTCCCTCATCGGTGTAGATCCGGATAAGTATGGGTTTCCAACCAGGCCGTTCCGGTGTGGGCTTAACCTGTACCACATCAATCTTTGTGATCTTCATCTTTTTCTCCTTTGTTATTATTCCACCACCGCTTTGATGCTGTGGCTGATGGCATATTCGGATATTTCATTCCCCAGACCCGGCAATTCCGGGACGGAAAAATACCCCTTTTCCGGCTGATAATCATGGACGGCCAATTTACGCCCATGCTGGTGGGGGAAGTGGTGTTCGTG
>JAIRNB010000276.1 GCA_031258265.1 Treponema sp.
TTTTGCCCGGCGCCCGCTACGCGAAAAATCCGCCGCGCCCCTGCCGGCGCTTCAAAGGAGTTTGTATGAAAGCGATAATGATGATGTTTGATTCCCTTAACCGGCGGCACCTGTCCCCCTACGGCTGTACCTGGACCAGGACGCCTAACTTTCAGCGTTTGGCGGAACATTCCGTAACCTTTGATAATTGTTACGCCGGCAGCCTGCCCTGTATGCCCGCCCGCCGGGAACTGCACACCGGGCGTTACAATTTTCTTCACCGGAGCTGGGGGCCCATAGAGCCCTACGATGACTCCATGCCGGAGATTCTAAGCGGGAACAAGGTCTACACCCATCTGATAAGCGACCACCAGCACTACTGGGAAGACGGCGGCTGTACCTACCACCACCGCTATAATTCATGGGAGATTGTCCGGGGCCAGGAGGGGGACCGCTGGAAGGGCCGGGTCCGGGACCCGGAAATTCCGGAGCATCTGGGAATGTTCTGGCGGCAGGACGCGGTGAACCGTTCTTATATGCACAGCGAGGAGGATCAACCCCAGGCCCAGGTATTCAAACTGGGTTTGGAATTCCTGGAAGATAACAAGGATGAAGATAACTGGTTTCTCCACCTTGAAACCTTTGATCCCCATGAGCCTTTTTTTACCATGCAGAAGTACAAGGACCTCTATCCCCACGAATACCGGGGACCCCATTTCGACTGGCCCTTCTACGGTAAGGTTACAGAGGACCCGGAGGCGGTGGAACATCTGCGCTGCCAGTATGCGGCCCTCCTTTCCATGTGTGACACATATCTGGGAAGGCTTCTGGATTTTATGGACCGGCATGATATGTGGAAGGATACCCTGCTCATTGTCAATACCGATCATGGCTATCTGCTGGCCGAACATGAACGCTGGGCCAAGGGAGACCCCTGGCATGAAGAACTGGTCCATACGCCGTTTTTTGTCTGGGACCCCCGCTGCCGGATACAGGGTGAACGGCGGCAATCCCTGGTTCAAACCATGGATATTGCCCCCACCTTGCTGGATTATTTTGGTCTTGCCGTTCCCGCCGCTATGCAGGGGAAGCCTGTCAGGGGGCCGCTGGAAAAGGATGAGGCCATACACGAGGGGCTTCTCTTTGGCGTCCACGGCCACCTGGTAAATGTTACCGACGGCCGTTATGTGTATATGCGGGACTCCGTACCGGGTAATAAGCCGTTGTATGAGTATACCCACATGCCCACCCACATGCGCATGCGTTTTACCCCGGAGGAGATGCGGACCATGACGGTTGCCCCGCCCTTTTCCTTTACTAAAGGCGCGCCCCTGATGAGGATCGATGTATTCCCCCCGGCCTGGGAGCAAGCTTCGGCGGGCCCCGGTACCAGGCTTTACGATTTGGAAAATGATCCCGCGCAGCTTAAACCTATTCAGGATAAGGCCGTTGAGGAGCGTATGATCCGATTAATGGTAAAACTGATGAAAGAGAGCGACGCCCCGGAAGAACAGTTTGAGCGGCTGGGGCTTAAGGTTTGACGGAATTCTCTCCGCCAAGGGCGGCATATTCCGGAAGAAAAAAAGGGGGGGTAGCGGAAGCCACCGCAGGACCGCGAAGCGGTCCGAGGAGGCTGAAGCGAGGGCGGGGCAGCGTGAAAAAAGGCCGCGTATTGGGGGCCGGATTCCCGGTTTTTGGAACCCCTGTGCCCCCCCTCCTTAATTATTAATATGATATTAGGATATTGAATCGCTTTGAAATATCCGGGGGTGTTCCGTGAAACATCTAAGCCTGCTGATTAAGCCCGCGTCGTCTCTCTGTAACATGCGCTGCCGTTACTGTTTCTATGCCGATGTGGGGGCCCGCCGGAGCATAGCGTCCTATGGTCTTATGGAAGCCGGGACGGCGCGGAGTGTTATCGACAATACCTTTAAGGACCTGGATAGGGGAGACGAAGTTACCTTTGCTTTTCAGGGCGGGGAACCGAGCCTGGCGGGTCTCCGGTGGTTTGAGGATTTTACCGCCCATGTTTCCCGGACCGGGAGAGGGAATTCTGTTCATTATGCCTTCCAGACCAACGGCCTGCTTCTGGACCGGGATTGGGCCGCCTTTTTTAAGAAGAATAATTTTCTTGTGGGTCTTTCCCTGGACGGTCCGAAGGGTCTGCACGATAAGAACCGTCTTGACAGTGAGGGCGGGGGAAGCTGGGAAAGGGTAATGGAGGCAAAACGGTTTCTGGACGAAGACCGGGTGGATTATAACATCCTTTGTGTTCTTACCAACGAGCTTGCCGGGGAGGCCGAGAAGATCTGGGGTTTTATCCTCCGGGAAAAGATCAATTATATTCAGTTTATTCCCTGCCTGGAGGGGCTGCCGGAGAGTCCTTTTTCCGGCGGGGCCGGAGGGGTCCGGGGTCTGCGGCCTCCCCGCTTTGCCCAATTTTATTCCCGGCTCTTTTCCCTTTGGCTTCGGGAACTGGAGGGGGGGCATTACGTGAGCGTAAAACTTTTTGACGATACGGCAAATTATTTTTTTAAGGGGATGGTTTCTTCCTGCGGCATTGATGGCCGCTGTAGTCCTCATTTTGTGGTGGAAGCCGACGGCGGGGTGTACCCCTGCGATTTTTATGTTTTAGATTCCTACAAGGCGGGGAACCTGGGCTGCCAGAGGCCGGAGGAAATATTCGATTCCCCTGTCACCAGGGCTTTTCTTGGGGAAGGAAAAACCGGGGAGTTCCCGGCCGGGCCCTGCGGGGAATGTGGCTATTGGGGTCTTTGCCGGGGGGGCTGTAAGCGGATGCGGAAAACCATGTACCATGGGGAGGGGAATTTCTGCGGTTACCGGGCTTTTCTGGACAGACGCCTTACGCAGTTGGGGGAAGCGCTGGAAAGGTTTTTTTAGGCCGGGTATTCGGGGTCTGCCTGAAACCCGTTTGGTTTTAGGGGTAGTGTTGTTCAAAAACTTTAGTTTTTGAACAACAACCGCTTAAAAATGTTTTATTCGTGGCTTTCCCAAAACTTCAGCTTTGGGAGACAAACTCCGCTTGTCCGGCAGCTTTGAAATTCAATTTTTAATTTCCCGGTTTTTCAGTTTCCGGTTTTCAGTTTTCTAATTTTTTTGAACGGAGTCTTTCAGTGGTTTTTAAGAAAATGAAAGGGCCGGATATATTTTTATCGTTCCTCAAGGTGGGCTTTATCGGTTTTGGCGGGGGCAGCGCCCTTATCCCTGTGGTGGAACGGGAACTGCTGCAGAATCGCCGCGCCCTGGGGGAGGATGATTACCTGAAACATACGGTGACGGCAAACATTACCCCCGGCGCCCTGCCGGTAAAACTGGGGGCCGGCTGCGGCTGGCAGTTGGGCGGGGCCGGAGGCAGCCTGGCGGGGGCATGGGCGGTAACGCTGCCCGGAGTCCTTCTTACTATTATGGTTATGGCGCTGTTTGAGGTCAT
>JAIRNB010000282.1 GCA_031258265.1 Treponema sp.
TTTGCTTGAAAACTCTTCCCTGCGGGAGGGGGCCAAGCGCCGGGCCCTGGATATATTCTCCCGTATCGCCCGGGCGGAGGCCCAGGTCCACGGGACCATGGTGGACGATGTGGCCTTCCACGAGGTAGGGGCCCTGGACTCGATCATCGATGTAACCGGCGCGGCAATTTGTCTGGATATTTTGAATCCTGAACACATTAGCTGCGGGGAGATTGAGCTGGGGGGCGGTACGGTAACATGCGCCCACGGGGTTCTTCCTGTTCCCGCCCCGGCAACGGAACTCCTGGTCCAGGGACTCCCCGTAAAGACCGGGGGTTTTAACAAGGAAATGACCACCCCCACCGGCGCGGCGATCCTGGCTTCCTGCGTAGATGAGTTTATCACCGGCCCCGCTTCCTTTACCCAGCTTAAAACCGGCATAGGAATTGGGACCCGGAAGCTGGACAAACCTAATGTGCTGCGTCTTTCCTGGCGGGAATACGATCCGGTTTCCGTCAAAACCCGGACCGGACGCTGGAAAACAGAAGCCCTGACACTTTTGGAAACCAATATCGACGACATGAACGCCGAGGCCCTGGCCTTCCTCATGGACCGGCTCTTTGAGGCGGGGGCCCTGGATGTGAGCTTTAGCCCCCTGGTCATGAAGAAATCCCGGCCGGGGACCGGCCTTTCCGTCCTGGGACGGGGGGAAAAACTCGATGCCCTGCGGGAATGTCTCTTCCGGAATTCCACTACCATAGGGTTCAGGGAAATCCCGGTAGAGAGGCTTTCCCTCGAGCGCCGCGAGGAGGAACTTTCCGGGGAATTCTGCAGGGCCCGCGCCAAAACGGTGTACCTGGGGGAAGAAAAGCTGCGGACCAAGATAGAATTTGAGGACCGGGCCCGGCTGGCCCGGGACCGGGGAATCTCCCTGGAAGAGGCGGAGACTCTTATCCTCCGCGGCGCTATGGACCGGCCGCCGAATCGTCAGTAAAATACAGATTACGCCGGGGGTGTGGAGGAAAAAATTGAGCGAGGCAGGGATAAGAAAGGGGACCCTAAAGACCGTGGAAAGGTTCAGCAAAACCGGGCATTCCCCGGAAAGACCGCCATCCTATACGATTAAGCAGGTTTCGGAGAAAACTTCCCTTCCTCCCCATGTCCTCCGTTATTACGAAAGCGAAGGACTCCTTCCCGGCGTTGAACGGAGCCGCAACGGGATACGCCGCTATTCGGACAACGATCTTGAATGGCTGGCCCTTATCTGCTGCCTTAAAAATACGGGAATGTCCATTAAGCAGATAAAAAATTTTGTAGAACTCAGCGTCAAAGGTGAAGAAACCCTCAAGGAGCGGTGTGAATTACTGCGGGAACACAAACGGCATGTGGAAGATCAGATTCAGGAGATGCGCCGGCACCTGGAAAAGGTAACCTGGAAAATCGATCATTTTACCAGGCAATACGAAAAATACGCGGGAACCCGTTAATATGGACCTGTCCCTTATCGGCTATGATCCCGCGGGGGCCTGGATCAAAAAAGAACAGACCGTAGATGAACTCCTTCGCCATAGGAATCCCGCGGGGCTTACCTGGATCAACATGGACGGCCTTGATGAAAGCGCCGAGCTAAACCGTATGGCGGAGGCTTTTCGCATCCATCCTTTGACGGTGGAAGATATTCTCGATACCGATCACCGTCCCAAGGTGGAAGAATTCGATGACTATGTTTTCATTGTTCTAAAGTCCGTCAGTCTGGGATCAGAGGGCGGGGAACTGGATTTTGAACAGCTCTCCCTGGTGGTAACCGAGAATACGGTAATTAGTTTTCAGGAGAAGCCGGGCGATTATTTTGACGGTATCAGAAAACGGATTCTCAACAACGCCGGCAGAATTCGCCGCATGGGAACCGTTTACCTTGCCTGGGCCATCATGGACGCCGTGGTGGACCGTTATTTTGTTTTTCTGGACGCCATCGGCGGGGACATCGAAAAATTCGAGGAACGGGCGATAGATGAAAAAGATCAGAATATTATTCCCGATATACAAAAAATAAAGCAGAACCTTATAAGGGTCAGGCGGGTAGTTTGGCCCCTGCGGGAGAATATCCAGGTTATGATGCGCCTGGATTCCGAGTGGATTCCCCCGGAGATAATCCCCTTTTTCAAAGACCTCCACGATAATGTGATCCAGGCCGCGGACAATGTGGAAACCTGCCGGGAGTTAATCGCCGGGGTTATCGAAGTAAACCTTTCCGCCGTATCAAACCGGCTGAACAACGTTATGAAGGTTCTCACCATTATTTCCACCATTTTTATTCCCCTTACCTTTATTGTGGGGGTTTACGGGATGAATTTTAAATTTATGCCGGAGCTTGAGTTCCCCCCGGCCTATCCTATTACCTGGGCGGTAATGATTCTCATCGCCATAGGGATGCTGATCTTTTTTAAAATTCGCCGCTGGCTTTAGCGGCCTGTTGTAAAGGAGAATCATGATCTACCCTGTAAATAAAGAATCCCTGGCCCTGGCGGCGGAGGCGATTCGCGGGGGAGATATTGCCGCCTTCCCCACGGAAACGGTTTACGGCCTGGGGGGGGATGCCTTTAATCCCCTGGCGCTGGCAAAAATTTTCCAGGCCAAGGGCCGCCCCCGTTTTGATCCCCTGATCGTCCATATCGCCTCCCTGGAAACCCTGGAGGCCGTGGCGGATCTTTCCGTCCTTGACCCGGAACTCCGGGCCGCCGTGACCCGGCTTACGGCGGAATTCTGGCCCGGCCCCCTGACCCTGGTCCTTCCCAAACGGGAGATCATCCCGGATCTTGCCACCAGCGGACTTGCCACCGTGGCGCTCCGCTTTCCCTCCCACCCCGCCGCCCAGGAGCTTATCCGGCTTTCCACCGGCGCGGTGGCTGCCCCCAGCGCCAACCGTTTTGGCTGTCTTTCCCCCACCAGGGCGGAGCATGTGGCGGAGCAGTTGGGGGACCGGGTGGGGATCATCCTGGACGGCGGGGCCTGTACGCTGGGCCTTGAGTCCACGGTCCTTGATATGGCCTCCGGCCGGCCCCGGATTTTACGGCCCGGCGGCCTTCCCCGGGAACGGCTTAGCGCCCTCCTGGGTCCCCCGCTTATCAGCGGAGAAGCGGGGGACCCCCCGCCGCGTTCCCCTATTGAGCCAGACTCGCCAGGCGAACTTCGCTCGCCAGGTGAACTCCGTTCACCAGGTGAGTTTCGCTCGCCGGGTGAACTCCGTTCACCGGGACTCCTTACAAGCCACTACGCGCCCCGGACCCCCCTGTCCCTCCACAGCCCCCAGGAAATGGCCGCCCTGCCGGGCCGGCCAGACGCGGCTTATCTTTTTTTTAACCGGCGTTCCTGTGAATCCTGGGTCCGGGGAAAATCCTCCGGCGGCGGGGCCCTGGAAGTTCTGTCGGAGGCGGGGGATCTTTCGGAAGCGGCGGCCAATCTCTTTGACGCCCTTCACCGGCTGGACAAGCTGGGACTCCGCC
>JAIRNB010000373.1 GCA_031258265.1 Treponema sp.
AGTGTAAGGGATTGTAGGGGGCGCGGAGTAACCGCAGTCCCGAAGGGACGAGGAGGCCGGAGCGAAGCGCCTCCAGTTTTCAGCGCCCTGCTTCGGACTTCCGGCCGGGCTGCGCCCTGTTTTGCGTCCATCCATGGACGCTTGGGGCGCAGCCACAAAACCATGCACCGCATGGTTTTGTCCCCGGAAAGCCCGGTTTTTGCGGGCACGCAAAAATGCGCCCAAAAACAAACGAAAAAGCAAACACCGGTCCCCTGAATTTTTGGCGTTAAAACCTGGTATATCGGGGAAAAAGGGTTAAAGTAAGGGTAATGAAAAATAGTTTCGGAGGAATCCGCGGAATTCCGGCGCTGCCCAAGCTTGGGCTCCGGACCTCCCTTGCTGCCGCGGTTTTTGTTTTTTTAAGCGGCTGTCCCATGACCCCGCAAAGTACCGGAGAGTTGCCGGAGATCAGAATTTTCAAGGTCCAGCGGATAGATAACAATGTATATGAATCCGTCACCGCCCTAAAACTGGCTGAAGGAACCAGGTGTATCGTGTTTGTCGCTGAAGACGGACAGATGTCCCAGGCAACCGCGAGGAGCATCGCCGCCGAATATGACGCCCGTGTTTACCCCAGAATTACCGGTGTTTTTGGGGATTACACGGCCAAAGGCTACGACGTGGATAACAACGGCAAGATCATCCTGCTATTGGTGGATATTAAGGACGGCTATACCGGGGAGGGCGGTTATGTGGCCGGTTATTTTGACAGGAATCACCTGCATGATGGGCCGTCCTCTAACCGCGCGGATATGCTTTTTATTGATATTAACCCCCAGGTCCCCGACAGTCCGGGGTTTTACGCCAATATCGCCCACGAGCTTCAACACCTGATCAACTATGCCGTACATGACGGGGAGTCCCAGGAACTTTGGCTTAACGAGGGACTTTCCAGCGCCGCGGAGTACCTCTACGGTGGTCCCCAGCAAGACCGGATCAAATATTTTAAGCAGGACCCTTTGGGAACCATTGTCCGCGGCAACAATTTTTTTGTGTGGGACGGCTATTGGGAGAAGGATGAAGGGGATTCCCTGGCCAACTATGCCACGGCATACCTCTTTTTCCAGTGGCTCCGCATCCATGCCGGGGGGCCTGGGATTTACAGCGCCATCGGCAATTCCAGCATGCGGGATTATCAGGCGGTTACCCAGGCCGCCAAAAGCTGGATACCCGATATTACGGAAACGGATGACAGCGAAATTTGGAACCGGCTCCTCAGTTCCTGGATGATCGCCAACCTTGCAAACGCCCCGGAGGGGCTTTACGGCTACAAGGGAGAGATATCTACCACAGTGAGGTCTTTTACATACGAAAACATTCATCCGGTTCAATTTTTCCCCGGAGAGGGGATCTACTCACTCTTCAACAACAACAAAACTCTCTCCGAATCCGATATAATGGGCAGCGGGCCCCATATCAGATATGTGGGGATCGGCGGCGCCGCGGAAAATCCGAAGATTATAGAAATCGCCCCCTACACCGGTAAGGTTCTCCTGACCTACAACGCCAATCCGGTTTGTGTAGGCGATTCCGAAACGGGCATCCTTATGACTTACTCCCCGGCCCTTTCTTCCCCTGGCTCTACGGTTTTCCCCGGGGCGTCCCGTTCGGCGCTTCCCTCCGGGGGGCTGCCCCTATCCTACCCCATCGGGGCCGGCGATCTGCGTTTCCGCGCTTCCGCCGGCGGGGCGGAGCCGCTCCGGTGAATTTTCCCAGGTTTTCCCGGCCTTTTTTCGCCCTTCTCCTGGGTCTCTGTGTCCTGTTCCCCGCCCCGCCGGTCTTTTCCCTGGGCCGGCGGGATAAGCCTTCCCCCGGTCTCCCCCAGGCCGGGGCTTCCCTTCCCTCTGTAAGCGGCCCCGAGGGGCTTGTCTATGACGGGGACCAGGTAGAGCTGGCTGGCCGGGTCCGCCTGGTGGGAAGTGAACCCTTTCCCGATCTGGTCCTTACCGGAGAAGATGATAAGGACTGGTATCTGGAAGGCCCCGATCGCCAGGCCCTCCGGTCCCGGGAGCAGCAGATCATCAGGCTGCGGGGCAGGGTGGAACTGCGGGAAATGGTCCTGGCCAACGGCCGCAGCCTGGGTTTCCGCCGCTTCCTCCGGGATGTGGAAATCCTGGAATGAAAATAGCGCCAAATTGGGTGGAGGATCGCCGGTCCGCTCTGCAGTTAGATTGGAACTATCACAAAAAATAGGCGGGTATTCTAAGAAAGCACTGATTTATTCAATCGAGAATAAATCAGTGCTGCTTTAATATGGTTTTTTCGCCGCTTTGAAAAAGCGCGTTTTCCGTAGGAAACCGAGAAAAATAATAGGGCAACGATGATTAGCGTCAAGTTAATCATCGTTGCCCCAAAAGAGGCTTTTACTACGGCGGACAAATATGTGGTTTCTATCAATCCCGGCGTTGAGCCGGGCGCAAAGAAGATCGCTGTTATCGCGGCGGCGCTTACGATAGATATGGTACTTAAGGAATCCCGGTAAAATAGGGTAGGATAGGATAAGATAGGACAGGATAATTTTTCAGCGGCCGGCAGCGGCGCCGTAAAGTAATTTATACATAAGGCTTGTTCAAAAACTTCTGTTTTTGAACAAGCCCATAGATCTGTTGCAGGAGGTATATTTTGCCAAGGGAAATTATAAAATTATTTCCGGCCGTCATCGCTTTATGGCTGTTCGCCGGCTGCGCTTCGGTCCAGGCCACTAAAAATCTGAATACCACCCCTGAAAATGTTGCGAGGGGTGATCCTTCTAATTCCAGCCGGGTAAAAGAATATTTACAGGGCGTTTTAGCTTCCCCGGAGGGATACGAAGTTAAGGCATTCACCAGAACAGCGTATTCCATTGATACCAAGAGGAATTTTTTTCTTTATCATAGTTTTTATGTCTATTATAAAGACGGAAACATGGAGCATACCATTGTTTTTACGGCAACGCCCAGGGGCTCTGAACAGGACGGAAGCTGGATGCTTGACGCGGCAACGGATATAGAATCTTATGGTTTGTATGTATCTTCGGATAATCTCTGGAAAGTAAAAGAATATGAGGGTCCCCATGGTGAAACAACTTTGGACACGGTACAGACAACGGAAAATATTATTAAGAGGCTGGACAAGGGTTATACGTTCTTTGGCGCGTCCCATGTTAGAAATTTGCCGTGGTATCACCAATTATGGATGTTTTTAGTCCCGCCGCCGGTTGTGACCTATAGCCCACTGTTATTAATGTCAATACATGCCGACAGTTGTAATTCAGCGGTGCTTGAAACGATGGTATGGGAGCAATAGGGGGTTTAATTAGTTTTTTAAGGAAGCCGCGGCGCCCTTTCCATAATGTGTCTACATTGTGGACAGACTCAAATTAGGGGAAAAATCGTCCCCCGCCCGTTTTTTCATCTGCTTAATAAGGGCCGCCATATCCCGGGGAAGGGGGGCGTAAAATTTAAGGGGGGCCTCGCCGTCCTCCTTACCGGGGGGCCAGTCCGGCAGTGTCAGTTCCGCGGCGTGGAGGCCCAGCCGGTTTAGCAGGGGCCGTTCTTCAAAAGGGTCCCCCCGCCAGTCCGGTTTGAACGATGAGAGAAATACCGGCTTATCGCTGCCATAGAGGGGATCGCAGGCAATGGGATGCCCCAGGGCGGCTATATGGACCCGGATTTGATGGGTTCTCCCGCTCCGGGGTTCCACTTCCAGCACCGAGTAGTTCCCCGCCCCGCCCAGGCAGCGGAAAAGAGTTAGAGATTTTTTCCCCTGAAATTTATTAACAATCGTAAGGCCCCGCTTGTTGCCGTTGGGTACCAGGGGCAGATCGCAGCTTGTTTCCTTCCAGGCGGGCCGGCCATGAACCACGGCGATATAACGTTTTTCCACCTGCCGGTCCTCAAAGGCCATGGAAAGGGAACGGTGGCTTTCCGCGTCCTTGGCAAAAAGCACCAGCCCCGATGTATCCCGGTCTATGCGGTGTACGATCCACAGGCTTCCCCCGGGCCGGGAAGCGGCGACAAGCCGGTCCAGCCGGTCCTTGTTTTCATCCCAGCGATCCGCGATTACCGCGATACCCGCAGCCTTGTTTACCACGATGATACGACTGTCTTCGTAGACCACCGTGAAGGGATCATTTTTTTTCATGCCGCTTTCTATCTGTCTTGCTGTCTTGTCAGGGGGCTTCGGTGATCCGCCGCGCCTGCATCTGGGCCTTTACCGCCAGTTCCGCCGCCTTAAAAACATGGTCCTGGGTCATGGATCTTTCGGTCCTTTCCAGGCAGTCCAGGATAAACTCCCCAAAGAAGGGGTAGCCCGTTTTGCCGTTACAGTCGATGTGCTGTTCCCCCTGGTGGTTCACCAGGAACAACTGGTTTCCCGTTTCGGAAGTTCCCACGTTTATAAATTTCCGAAGTTCTATATAACCTTCGGTCCCCAGGATGAAGGTCCGGCCATCCCCCCAGATTCTCAGCCCGTCGGGGGTGAACCAGTCCACCCGGAAATAATTGACGGCCCCGTTATCCCCCGCCAGGGAGGCGTCCCCGTAATCTTCCAATTCCGGGAAACCGGGATGCCCGAAATTCCCCACCTGGCTTTGCAGCACCGTGGCGTCCTTTACCCCGCCGTAGTAAAGGTACTGTTCAATCTGGTGGCTTCCTATATCGCAGAGAATTCCCCCGTATTGGGCTTTCTTAAAGAACCAGCCGGGCCGGGCGGAGGGCGGCCCCACCCGGTGGGGCCCCAGGCCCAGCACCTGGATAACCCGGCCAATGGCCCCCTGGCTGATAAGTTCCCCGGCATAAACCGCGCTTTCCACATGGAGCCGCTCGCTAAAGTAGCAATAATACTTTTTCCCTGTTTCTTTAACCCTGGCCTTGGCTTCCTCCAGTTGAGTCAGGCTGGTGAGGGGGGCCTTGTCGGTAAAATAATCCTTCCCCGCGGACATGACCCGCAGCCCCAGGGCGCAGCGTTCTGATGTAACCGCGGCCCCCGCCACCAGGGCCGTTTCTTTATCCGCCAGAATTTCTTCCTCGCTTCCGGCGGCCGCAGTCCCCGGATAGGTCTTGATAAACTGTTCTACCTTCGCGGAATCAGGGTCCCAGACACTCTTTAGGGTTCCCCCCGCCTCTATAAGACCGTTACACATTCCGTAAATGTGCCCATGGTCCAGGGCGGCGGCGGAAAAGACAAATTCCCCCGGTTTTACCACCGCGGTCTTTTTCCCTTTGGGGGCATAGTTCATTCCATCGGACATAGATCCCTCCTTCGCTGGTTCCTTGCTTTTCCAAGTATACAAGCGTTTCCCCCCATTCGGATAGGGCGCCCGCTGCGGGGCGGCGGCTTTTTATTTCTTGCTAGAGTCCCGGTTTTACTTGACAGTTCTTTGATTCATGTCCCAATAATGGATATTCACCGGGGGCGTTTCCTGGCACTATGCGGTGCCACATTATCTAAAATACAGCCTGCCGGCTGTGGTGGACGTATACGTTTTTGCGGCTTTTGTTCCAGCCCAACGCGCAAAGAGCGCGTTGAGCCGCGCACGCTCTGCCTCAGCTAAAGCTGAGGCGCATTGGTGCAACACTGGGAAATTAGGGCCGTACCCTGCGTGCACTGCTCCCAGCCGGAGCGCGGCAGTTTAATTTGGGGCTTTATTGGCACTCGTCAATGCCGCAATGGCTTAATATACAACCTACGGTTGCCTGTTCCGGGCTATGCGGTGCCACAGGGGTTAAATTAACAACCTGCGGTTGCTTTCACTGCGCAAGGGATAGAGCGGAAATACCGGAAGCCCCCGCAAGGGGGCTGAGGAATTGCAGCGATAGCCCGGTCCCCCTTGAAATTGTCGCGCAAGCGACAACCTTGAGGCGGGGATGCGCCCAAAAAACCAAAAAAATGTTTTGTTTACATTCCCGGTTTGTGCCACTATAGTAGTTTGGTATGAAAGAAAAAAAAGTTAAAACCGTCAGCGATGGGATTAAAAAAAATCAGTCTTTGCGGAAGGCTCTTCAAATTCTTGAGGGGATGACTCATATCAGCGCCCCTATAAGGCTTCAGGATCTTGCCCGGAAACTGCGGATGCCCCAAAGCACTCTGCTCCGCTTTCTTAATACTTTTATTGATTTTGGTTATGTGGGCCAGGACCCGGAAACCTGCTGTTACTATCTTACCCTGAAACTGGTAGAGCTGGGGGCCAGGGCCGGCGGGGGTTATCCCTTTGTTCATTCCCTTTCAAAGTACATTAAGCAGGCTGCCGCCGCTTTTAACGAATCTTCCTCCCTCTGCGTGGAGCGGGACATGCAGATGGTTTATATTGCCACCGAAGAAGGGCCGGGCCGGATGCTGCAAACCCTGCACAGGATTGGCCATATTGCCCCGATGCATGCCACGGGGGTGGGTAAGCTGCACCTTCTCAATTATTCGGATGCCCAGCTTGAGGAGTTGGAAAAAAGGCGGGGGCTTACAAAATTTACCGGCCGCACGATTACCAGTTTGGATGCCCTGCGGACGGAACTGGCCTGGGTGCGGGACAGGGGCTACGCCCTGGACAACGAGGAGTGCGAAGAGGGGGTGCGCTGTATCGCCGTCCCTATTTTCAACAGCATGGGACAGGTGACGGCGGCTATCAGCGTATCCGCCCCGGTTACCCGGATGGGGGAAGAACGATCCGCCGAGGTGATAAGCTGCCTTAAAGACCTGAGTTCCCAGGCTTCCCGGGAACTGGGCTGGGAGGAAGGCCGGGCCTCTTAGCCTCTTAGCCTCTTAGCCTCTTAGTCCGCGTTAGCAAGGCATTAGTAAGGCGGCCCGGTGTTTTGCCGGCGCGCCGCGGGGGGGTTCCGGGGGCTGTAAGGGCTATACGGTAAAACCGCCGGCAATGGCGGAAATTTTCCCGATAACGGAATTGTTGGACTGGGCCAGGCTGGAAACATCCTGGGCCCCGGTTGAAATTTTTCCGATCTCCGCCGAAATGGCGTCCATGCGGGAAGAGATTTCCTGGGCGCTGCTCTGCAGATGGCTGAGTTCTTGTAGGGTGGATTCGTTGCCTTCGTTCATTTCCCGGGCCCCGGTTTTTACCTCCGCGGTTATGTCGTTCATCACCTTGAGGGACTGGAGTACCTGGTCCGCCCCTTCGCTCTGTTCCCGGATGGCGTTTTCCACCTGGGATACCAGGTTTTGGGTATCGGCGATCCGGCTGGATACCAGCCTAAAGGCTTCCATTGCCGCGTTGGCATCCTTGACTACCTGATCGATGGTTCCAACAATCTGCTTGAGTTCATTACCGATGTTGCGGGACTCTTTGGAGGAATTTTCCGCCAGTTTACGAATCTCGTCGGCCACCACCGCGAAACCCTGACCGGCGTTCCCCGCGTGGGCCGCCTCAATGGCGGCGTTCATGGCCAGAAGATTTGTTTGGGCCGCAATAGTAGAAATGATCTTGTTGGCCCCCTGGAGGGCCTGTGACTGACTGACAATTTCGCCGATCCGGTCCCCGCTTTCCTTTTGAATCCGCCCTCCTTCCTGGGCGGCATTCTCCAGGCTTGTAAACTGTTCGACCATTTTTTCCGTCATGGCATTAATAGAACTAATATTTCCCAGCATTTCTTCCACCGCGGCGGAAGCGGCGTTCATGCTGGAGGACTGGGTATTTATCGACCCTTCCAGAGACTCGATATTCCTGGCAATTTGGTTTACCGCCGCCGCCGATGTGGAGGCGGAATGAAGCTGGTCTTCAAGGCTGGAACGGATCTGTTCCGTGGAGACGGATACCTCTTCCAGGGAGGCGGCCATGATTGACGCATTCTCCTGAAGCCGGCCTCCGGCGCTGGAAAGTTCCTTTTCACCGTTCTTAATATCCCCTACCCCGCCCTGCATGTTTTCGCAAAAGCTGTTGATCATCCCCGCGATGGTTCCCAATTCGTCCACCGAGCAGATGGAGACCCGGTTGGTCAGGTCCTTCTGTTTGGATGAGAGCCCCTCCAACTGGCGGATCACCGAAGCATAGAGGACCATAGTGCTTTTCTTGAGAATAAAGGCAAGGGCAAGAACGCAGATAAAAAAGGCCCCCAGCATGGCGATGATGGGCATGAAGTCGCGGCCCTTCATTTCCAGAAGCCTTCCCCCGGTACGGTGGAGATCCAGAATTATTACCGGAGACGCGAAAAGCAGGGAGAGCAGGGCAACCACTATGGGAATGATAAACATTTTCAAGCTTTGCCGGCCTTCCCTTAGATCCCGGGGGTAATGAACAAGGCCCCCGGAAAGAAGGGTCCCGGATACAAGGCTATCGATCATCACATACAAAAAGGTCCCCGACAAAAGGCCCAGGGAAATCATATAGAGGAACACGGGTATCTTGATCGCCCGGTCCATACCCATATAATCCCCGGCGAAAACCAGGGGCCCCAAGACGGCAAGCTGGAGCAGAACATGAACGGCGATCATTTTAATGGGGATAGAACCGATTTTCTCAAGGTTCTTCCGGTACAGTTCCGGGTCCTTGTTTTTTTCGGATCGCGATTCACCGGTTTCCATTGCCGCCAGGGATTGGGGATTAAACAAAGCGGCGTTCCGGCCCTGGATAACGAAATAGATGATCAGATAAACCAGGAGGGGCAGGCCGCCCCGGACCAAGAGTTCCGCGGGCGCAAGGGAGCTGGCCCGGTAAAAAAGAATTCCAAAAACGTCAAACGCAATAACAAACAAAGAACCCATGCCGGTAATAAGAAAAAACTGAACTTTTTTATTAACCATAACAAACCTCGCTAAAAAACTAAGGATTGATTGATCGTATCGATCAATCAATCGATCATGTATGCCGCCGCGTCCGGTCGATTGTACAAACCAGGAATAAAGATTGTACCACAGGGGGGCAAAAAGGGAAAAGACGCAAAACGGCTATTTGCGGCTGTCCCAAAACTTTAGCTTTTGGAGTAAACTTGTTTTTTAACGAAAAAACTATGAAAACCGGTATTGTAAGAGGCCGCCGGGCGGGGAATATGCCTGGGTATTCCGGTAAACTTAGAACATGAGCGTAATCCGCCGCTGGTCGGCCGGCCTTTTCTTCCTCCTCCTCTCCGCCTGTTCCACCCTGCCCCCGGAGGGCCGGAATCCCCCCCCTGAGCGCAAAGACCCGGAACGGTATTCCGGTCTCCGCACAAAATCCGACCTTCCCGTGCTGGAAGCCCCCGATATTCCGGCCCTGGCGCCCCGCTGGTATCCCCTGAGTACCGGGGGGGGACTTTCCATCCTGGCGGGGAAAATAAAGAAAGGCCGGCTGGAATTCTGGGTAATCAAAATCGATCTTGACTGCACGTTGGAAAACCGCCCTTCGGAGGTCTCAGAGGGGGAAGGGGAAAACCTGAATTTGCGGATTGTCCTGGGCGCCGGGAAGGGCGGCCTCCCCCGCCCCGGTTACGTCCTCAGTACCCGTGTCTCAAGCTTTGTCATGGACAGGGGCCTTCTGGCGGGGATTAACGCCGTCCCCTTTGATCCTTCATCGGCCAGGGAGGGGGAAGAACGGAGGCTCGCGGGAATCGCCATTACCGGCGGGAAGACCATTGCCCCGCCGGTGTCCCGGTACGACGCCCTGGTGTTTTATGAGGGGGGCGGGGCGGCGATTGTGAACCAGGGAGAACTGGACGCGGAAAGGGCGGAAGAACAAAAACCGCGAATCGCCCATGCCGTCGGGGGATTCCACCAAATTCTGCGGGACGGGGAGCTTACGGACCGGGCCCTGAAAAAGGCGGCGGGCCCCCGTTACGCCCGGAGCGCCGCGGGACTTTCCACCGGCGGCAGGATTCTCTACCTCATGGTTATCAACGGCGGGCTGCCCGGCAAGCCGGGCGCCACCGAGACGGAAACCGCCCTTATCCTAAAACGGCTTGGGGCCCGGGATGTCCTTAACCTGGACGGCGGAGGTTCCAGCGCCATGGCCTTCCGGTTTTCCGGCGGCGAGGTAAAGACCCTGAATACCCCGGTTCATTTCTTCCCCGGCTGGGAACGGGCGGTGGCGCTGTGTTTAGGGATTGGGCTGGAATCCTACGCCAAATAACGCCGCACCGCGTCTCCCAGGGTGGCGTAAATTTCCCGGCGTTTATCATCATCATGTTCCAGGAGGGTAAAGCGGAAGCCCGGCAGTTCGCTGGCAAAGCCGGAAAGGGGTACCACGCAGATCCCGGTGGAGGCCAAAAGCCAGTAGACAAAACGCTTATCCGGTTCCACGCCCCTGGTTTTCTCCTGGATGTACTCCTGTAAACCGCTGTCCTTTACCGGCAGGGTCCGGCCCCGGCCCTGGGAATCCGCCAGGGCGGCGGGATCAAAGACGGCGCTGGCATAGAGGGCCCCCCGGGGCTTAACGATGGAGATACCCGTTATCCCCGACAGGGCCCGGTAGGCTTCCTCCGCCCGCCGGGCAAACATCGCCGCCCGCCGGGCCAGGTGTTCCGGGTAGCGGGGATCGGCCATAATACCGGGGATGCAGAGCTGGGGGAGGCTGGTGGAGCAGACTTCCAGCCGCTTGGCATCCAGGAGGCTCCTCACGTATGCGTCAAAACAGGGGTCCGCATGGCGGTTATACACCTCCGCCCAGCCGCAGCGGGCCCCGGGCCAGGGAACCTCTTTGGAAAGGGAGCGCAGAGCGATACCGGGGACATCCCCAATCACCTGGGAAAGGGCGGCGGTCCCTTCCCCGCCGTACACGATATTGGCGTATGTTTCGTCACACACAATAAAAAGGCCGTAGGTTTTCGCTATTCGGACAAATTCCCGTAAAATTTCCACAGGGTATACCGCGCCGGTGGGATTATCCGGGTTGATCAGCAGTATCCCCGCCACCGCATCGTTGTAGCGGACCTTGAGTTCCACATCGTCCATGTCGGGCATCCAGCCGTTGGCGGGGTCCAGCCGGTAGGTTAGATGTTCGTAACCCGAATGGGCGGCCTCCGCGCTGGACAGGGTGGAATAGGCGGGGCTGGGCCCCAGGACCCGGGCCTCCCGCCGTAAGAAGCCAAAAACCTTGGCCACCGCATCCCCCAGGCCGTTGAAAAAGAGAATATCCCCGGCGGAAACCTTTGCCGGTTCCGCCAGAACCCCGTTCAGGGCCCCGGAAAGCGGCGGGGAAACAGCGGAAGGGCACAGCAGGGGCCGCCGGTTCACCTGGGCCGCCAGGAATTCCCTGCTCCCCAGGGCCCCCTCGGTCTCCGAATATGCGTAGGACAGGTCCTCCCCCGCCTTCTCCCGGACAATATCCTTGATCCACTGGGCCACCGGTTCTCCCTTCTTCACCGGGTCCCCGATATTTTCCCAAAGAATAGGAATCCGCCATTTTTCAAGACTCCGGGCAAAACCCACGATTTCCCGGATTTCATACTTTAGTTTCCCCGCCCCGGGGTGAAGAATATCCCGCCGCATCGGCCCTCCCACCGCTGTTTAGTATCCAAAGCCTTTACACTGTCACAGACACTAAAATTCATAAGCAGCCAGTGTCAACAAGTTAAGGGGGGGCGCAGATTCCGAAAGCCGGAGGCATAGCTCCCCAATGCGCGGCTTTTTTTAACGCTGCCCCTCCCTCGCTTCAGCCTCCTCGCCCTTTGGGCTGCGGTGGCTTCCGCTACCCCCCCTCTGCGGTGTCAGACGACTGTGGGGCATTACCGCGTATTGCGAAGCTGCATTGGTTTAATTTATAAGCTACAGGCTTATTCGAGGGGCTGGTTTAATACCCCGCGGCTTGCCGCGGCTCTAATAATGCAACGTTTACAAAAATTTGGTATTGAACCAGACCGTATTATAAATTTCCTTACGACCGAGCCTCCGTTC
>JAIRNB010000132.1 GCA_031258265.1 Treponema sp.
AAATATTCAAGGTAATCCTCCTGGCGTATCCGCTCCACACTCCTTACCCACTCTCCCCGGGCGGGAATTGCGTAAAGCCCCCAGTGAATGAACATCCCAAAACGGGCGTCCCGGAACCACGCGGTCCGCCGGGTCCGCTCCTCTATGTTTTTGTTTGCCATAGAAACCTCCACCGCAGAGTATAGCACAGCGGCAAAAATCGGGGAGGGAGAACTTAAAATAATGAAGGGGGGCCGTCTATGACAAAAGTCAAGCGTCTATGATAAAAGTCAAGCAGTCTTTTTCAAATTCCCACTCTTTTTTTTCTTTCCGGAAAACGACGGTACTGCGCCGGTTCTTCACTGTCGTGTTCGAGTTCGCTACCCGCGGCGCAGAACGCAAATAACTCGTAAAATGTTTGGAGTTCTTAAACCGCCCCACATCGATTCCCCCTTCTCCGGGGCTCCCGCCCCAAACCCCGCAATTTGCGGCGTCCGCGTAACGCGGCGCCCGGTTCAACGGCTTTTCTCTACCCCCCTCCGGCGGCAGTACCCAGAAATGACGCAGCGGGAGCAATAGGGACTCACGGGGCGGCAGGTTTGCTGGCCGTAGAGGACCAGCAGGGCGTTGATACCCTTCCAGTAGCGCCGGGGCAGGCAGTCCCGCAGGGCCGTTTCGGTCTCCTCCGGGGTTTTGCTCTGTATCCAGCCGGCCCGGTTACAGATCCGGTGGACATGAACATCCACGCAGATCCCCGGCAGATCAAAGGCTTCGATAAGCACCAGATTGGCGGTCTTCCGCCCCACCCCCGGCAGGGCAAGAAGTTCATCCATCCCGGAGGGAACCTTTCCACCGTATTTATCCAGCAGGATAGCGGCGATCTTCTTCAAATTCGCCGCCTTGGTACGGTAAAAGCCCGCGGGATAGGCAAGCCGGGCCACGGCATCTTCCCCCAGGCGGTAAAGCTCCGCGGGGCCGGGGGCCTCTTTTAGAAGCCGGGCCGACGCGGCCAGGGTAACTTCATCCTTGGTGCGGAGGCTCAGGATCGTGGAAACCAGCACCGCCCAGGGGTCCCGGCTGTACTGTTCCGCCACGGTACTCACCGACGGGTCCTCCAGATCCCCCCGCCATTTCTCCAGGGCCCGGATAACAGGCCCCCAGGGAATTTCCGGATTAGGGTCCGCCTTCATTTCTCCCCCAGCTTCATTTTTCCCCCAGCTCCGGGATTTTCTCCCGTTCCAAAAGACATACGGCAAGGGCTTCCACCGCGCGGCCCTCCCCCACCGGCCCCAGACCCTCGGCGGTCTTACCCTTCACAAAAACCTGAGCCGGCAACACCCCCAGGGCGGCGGCCAGGGAAGCGCGTACGGCCTCCCGGTGGGGAAGCAGCCGGGGTTCCTCGCAGCTTACCACACAGTCCAGGTTGACAAGGTCCCAGCCCTGCCCCTTCACCAGGGCCCAGGCTTTTCGCAAAAGTTCAAGGGAATCCGCGTCTTTCCACCGCGCGTCCCCCGGAGGAAAAAGGGCGCCAATATCCCCCAGGGCGGCGGCCCCCAACAGGGCGTCGGCCACCGCGTGGGCCAGAACATCCCCATCGGAATGGCCCAGTTCCCCCAGCTCGCTTTCAATTCGCAGCCCCCCCAGAAGAAAGGGCCGCCCCCGGACCAGCCGGTGCAGGTCCCGCCCCAGACCAATACGGATCACAGGCAGACTCCGCAAAGGCCCAGGTCCTCCGGGTAGGTAATCTTGCGGTTCTCCCGCTCCCCCGGCACCACAGCCACGGGGCCGCAAAATTCCCCCCACAATTCCGCGTCATCGGTATATTCATAGGACTCCGCCAGCTCCCGTTCCGCCCCCCGCTCATGGGCCCGGAGAATTCCGGGAAAGGCAAAGCCCTGGGGAGTCTGGGCGCAGCCCAGGGTGGAACGGCGCAGGTGCCGCCGGATAAAGCCCCGGCCGTCAAGCTCCTTGGGAGTCTCCGCCAGGGGAAGCAGGGGAATGGCGGCGGAATGTATACGAACCCCCTCCATCACCCGCCGGATAAGGGCCCCGCTTACCCAGGGTCTGGCCCCATCATGGATGAGTACCCAGGAAGGGCCATAAGACTCCAGAAGGGACAATGCGTGGTGTACGGAAATCCGCCGGCTGGAACCGCCGGGGACAAAGAGGAGCCGGGGTCTTTCACCCTCTCCGCGGCCGCCCAGTCCCGGGCCGATCTCTCCATGACCACCCTCCCCGGGACACCGGGGGGATTCGGCCAAAGAACAGGAACCGCCGGGGATAATGCCGGAGGCAAAACCCGGCGGCCGCCCCAAAGACGCGGGCGCGGGGGGGGACAACAATTCTTCCGGCAAGGCGGCCCTGGCCTCGGCCTCGCCTCCGGGGGGAACGGCAATAACGATAAAACCTATGTCCCCTATCCCCGCAAAGGCGGAAACTGCGGCCCCCAGCACGGTAAGGGGGGCCCCCCGCCGGTCAACACGAGCCGGCCCCAAAGAATCCCCCAAAGGAAGATACTCCTTTTTGACCTGCCGGCCCGGCAGAGCCATCCTGGAAGACGAACCCGAGGCGGCAATCACCGCCGCAAAGGAAGCCCCCATGACAAGGAAATTCTTAGCGGAAAACCGGAGGGGCGGACACTACCGGGACTCCAGACGGGTAAAAATCATGTTTTCTACCTCGTCCCGGGGTTTCTTCAGGGAGTAGGAAACCTCATCTTCCAGCAGCTTCAGGGCCGAATCGTAAAGTTTCCGTTCCAGAATAGGCAGTTCCTTTACCTTGCTGCGGTGGTAGAGAGTCCTGACAATCGTAGCAATGTCGGTAACACTCCCCTTCTTCAGCAAATCCAGATTCTTGTTGTAGCGTTCTTTCCAATCCGAAGTGATAGGTTCAAAATCCTCGCCAATAAGCTCAAGGGCCCGCTGGGCCTCTTTGGACGGAACAATAGACCGGATTCCCAGCCCCACCGCCTTATCCACCGGCACCATAATCGTCATATCGGACACTTCAAGATAAATAACATAGTAGGGGACTTTCGCGCTCTTGAACTCTTTTTCCTCGATAGAAGTGATAACCCCAACGCCCTGGCTGGGATAAACCACCTTCTGGTTTACCTGAAAACCTTTGGCCTTGCTCATACACCTCAACTATAGCAATTAAACCAGCCGCGGTCTAGGCACGTTTTTTCCCTTCGTCCCGGGAATTTGGGCGCATCCCCGCCCTTGAAAGGGCGGGGACCGGGCTATCCGCTTCAATCTTTTGGCTGCGCCAAAAGTATTTCCGCTTCTATCCCTTGCGCTGCTAAAAAATGGCATCCATGCCATTTTTTAGCTTTAGGTTTTTGCTTCACAAAAACCTAGGCATTTACTACAGCCGGCATCCATGCCATTTTTGGGCACGTCTATCACAGCCGGTCCCGCGGCGCGCCCGCCCGCCTAAAGGCGGGCTTGCTTTTGGCCGGGATAAATACAGTTATCCTGCGCCGGGCGGGTGTTACATTTTTTCCTTAACGCCCCTTACCGGGGCAATTACTTCGCCCCATGCCGGCCAGGCCAGTGCGCGCGCGGCACAAACCGCAGGTTTGTGCTGGAACAAAAGCCACAAAACCGAAGGCTGTGTATTAACAAATGCGGAACCGCATAGCGCCTCTCCGGGCTATCGCTATCGCGCTTTTCCCTTTGATATAGCCAACCACTTGGGCTACAGAGTATTGAGGTTCTTTTATATTCCCTGAAATGTCAAACTGTTTGGGTCCCCCGGCAAAGCCGGGGAATTACCGATTGTATTTACCTTCCGGCGCTATGCTATGGCGGCGAAAAGCGCCGCCATGGGGACCGCGCAAGGGATTGGAGGGGCCCGAAACCGCAGTCCCAGAGGGGCGAGGAGGCCGGAGCGGGGCAACGGTAGTTGCCCTCGCGGAGCCCCGCAAAGCCCGGTCCGGCCGCAGGCCGGATGCACCCAGACTCCGGACCGCTCCGGGGCTTGCTTCCCCCAATCGCCGCCCTGTCTTGCTGGGCCTATAGACAGGCAGGGGCGGCCATAAGGGACCACAGCCTCTCCAAAAAGACATATAAAAAACCCAATAATAACTTGACAATAAGCACATTATAATGTACACTCTAAAATATACCTTCGTAAGGAAGGGTGCGATAAAATTTTAATTTAAGGAGTTCAAAATGGAACAAAGGAAGCGTGAGTGAAAAGGCAAGAGCCTTTGGAAGTTGTCTTCTTCAAGTCTGAAGCAGGCAATCAACCAGTAAAAGAATTTTTAATGGACAGAACAAAAGAGGACAGAAAAGAAATCGGAGCGGACATTTACAAAGTACAAGAAGGGTTTCCGATCGGACTACCTCTTGTCAGAAAAACGGACATTGGTTTATGGGAAATACGGAGTACCATCCCTGACGGGATTTGTCGGATTTTATTTACGATTACGAAGACAGAAATGGTTCTTCTTCACGGGTTCGTGAAAAAGAGCCCAAAGACACCGTTAAAAGAACTCGAAGTAGCAAGAAACAGGCTAAAGGAGTTCAACAAATTGAGAAAGCAAATAAAGAAGTAAACATTTTACAGGGTTCCGACTTGGTTCGGAGCTCTGATATTGACGATATTTTTTGAGGGAGTATGACAATGAATGGCATTGGTGATAAATTTGATGATTTTATGAAAGAGCAGGGGCTTTACGATGAGGCTAAAGAACTTGCAGCAAAAAAGCTTCTTGCATTCCAGCTTGAACAGGCAATGAAATCTCAAAATTTGACCAGGGCGTATATGGCAAAAAAGATGAATACATCTCGTGTTGCCATTGATAATATTTTAAATCCGAATTTTAATAATTCGATTGAGACTTTGGAACGATTTGCATCACTGTTAGGTAAAAAAATCACCATTTCCATAACATAATTTTAATATAGGGATATATACCGATACGCGGTACTTCGGGGGATATTCGTGTTGTTTTGCAGCCATTCTGCAAATGTCCCACTTGGGACTTTTGCACTTCATATAATGTGGCACCTATGCCCAATGCTATATCGAATAATAATCGTGTTCCTTATTCCAACGGGGGTCACAGAATTCACCCTCGCCCTGGTATTTCAAGGAGTTCCGGGGAACCACCCAGCATATCTTTTCCACTATGGCGGGTATGAGGTTCTCCGCAATAATTACTGGAACAAAAGACTTGCCGCCTCCGGGAGTAACGGATAAAATAATTTCCCGGATGGGTTTGCCTTCTAGTATTTCCCGGCAGACCTCAACAGTCTCACGCTGGTGCTTGCGGAGGGTAAAGCTCATGCCTCCTCCCTTCCGTGTTCACCAATGCGGAGTTCAGTGTCCTCAAATAAAGAGGCTTCTGCCTCGGACCTCCGGAGCCGCCCTCGGGCTTTCTCCCGGCCCTCCTCCCTTTCCAGGAAACGCCGGTACAGGGCTGCGGCCTTTTCCCGGATAGCCGCATAGTCCATATCCAGGGCATGACAGAACGCCTTGCAATCGGGGCTGTTTATCAAGGCCATAGCCTCATCCTTCACCTGCAGGTTTGTCTTTATTGCCGAGCTGTCTTTCTCCAGGTCGGCTAGGGTGCGGTTAATCACCGCCGCCATGAGGCCCCGGAAGCTGCCGGTTATGCTGTACCGGTTTTGTGTTTGCGGGGTATGGTCCTGGATGGTCCGGGGCGCACTTGCCGTTGTCATGGGCTAGTACCCAGTCAGTATCATATATGTGAATAATATGATAAAATCTTGGTTATAGTCACCAACACGGAGGGGAAACTATGACCAAGAAATACAACGTCACGTTGACGGAGGAAGAAC
>JAIRNB010000163.1 GCA_031258265.1 Treponema sp.
AAAATACGGCTTTATATCTTGGCGGAAAACCGTATCACACAGCGAAGCGCAAGGGATTGGAGGGGCCCGAAGGGGCCACCGCAGCCCCGGAGGGGCGAGGAGGCCGGAGCGGGGCAACGGTAGTTGCCTTCGCGGAACCCCGCAAAGCCCGGTTCCCTTTTAAAATTGTCGCGCAAGCGATAACCATGAGGCGGGAATGCGCCCAAATCCCCAAGTTCAATCGTGTTGGGATACTAGTCCCGCCCTAAACGAAACCTAAAACCATTTTATACACTATAGTTTTTGCCGCCGGATATTTCAAGCCATATAAAAAGCCGAATTGTAAAAAAATGATTTTAATAATTGATTTTTTTGCGTTTTTCTTGTTGACAATCCCAGGGACTGGATTTACTATAATACGAACCCGGAGGGGGGCCGGAGTATTTATAACAGCAGCAATCCTATTCTTTTCCTGTCCTGTCTGCCCGGAAGGGGAATCCGGGGGTATAAAAAACTCTTGAGAGGTAATATCGCCCATGAAGACTATCAAGGCGCAACAGCTCAGTGACGCCGCGTTCCGGCAGTATGGTACGTTTCAAAATTTACTGGACAATAGGGAACTCGCCGCCGCATCTATAAACAAAAAGGGATTTTTCGCGGATCTTGTAACCCTTAATTTTGGTACAAGTACCCTGCCCAGCGTTTCCGTATGTCATGTAGAGCGGGAAGAAAAAAATATCATCGAGTTTGTGGAGGCCCACCGGTACACCTGCGAGGGACTCCTTCCCCTGGACGCCGGGGTGATAATCTATGTAGGAAAGCTTATCCGGGGCGAGTTAAGAGCGGAAACTATCGAAGCCTTTCTGGTGCCCCGGGGGACCTTTGTAAAACTGGAGCCCCTTATTCTCCACGGCCGCCAGTTTGTAAACGAAACCAGCGAGGCCCATATCCTCTGTATGCTGCCCCAGCGGACCTTCAACAACGACATGATTGCCAAGTTCCTCGAAGAACAGGAAAAGCTGGAAATTATTCAGGAATAAAATTCAAGGAGGCTGTTCCAAAAACTGAAGTTTTGAACAGCTTTAACTATTTGTGTATATGTTTTAACGCAACGCACTATTGAGAGGAGTGTTACCATGTACGATTTCAGGAAATGTACCATCGGCGTAGCGCCCACCAGAAGGGATGCCTTTCGGGAATGCAGGAAGGATGAGATCAACAAACGGATTGACGAACTTGGCAAGAAGTTTGACGTATCCCTGGTAGGCATTGAAGGCGTCGCCCGGGAAGGACTCCTTGTCCACCATGACGAAATTGAAAAAATCGCCAGACATTTTATTGCCAACAATGTTGATGCGGTATTTGTTCCCCACGCCAATTTTGGGCAGGAGGAGGCGGTGGCAAAGCTGTGTAAGCTGGTGGGTAAGCCGGTCCTCCTTTGGGGGCCCCGGGACCCCGCCCCCCTGGGTCTGGTCGACCAGGGGAAAGACCGGCCCTACGATGTTCAATGCGGCCTTTTCGCCACAGGGAAGGCCCTTTTGACCTATCAGATCCCCTTTACCTATGTGGAAAACTGCTATTTAGATTCCCCCGTTCTTGAACAGGGATTCTCCGACTTTATCCGGACGGTCTGCGCCGTGAAGGCGTTTAAGAATGCCCGGATCGGCCAGCTCAGTGTACGGCCCCGGCAGTTCCTTACCGTCAAGTACAACGAGAGTGAACTGCTGGAGAAATTCGGAGTGGAACTGGTCCCCATACCGGAATCCGAAGTGCTGTCCACCATTGGGGAGATATTAAAGGACAAGAAGGAGGCGGTCCGGGAAAAAATAGCGGAATGGGGGAAGAATGTTGATCTTTCCGCCATGGATGGGGAAATTCAGGAAAAACTTGCCGCCTCGGCCCTGGGTATTCATAAACTGGCGGATATTTATGGCTGCGCAGTCATGGCCGGCGAATGTTGGCGGATGCTGCGGCTGGGTTTCGGTATCGGCGCCTGTTTTCTCTGGGGAGCCCTGACCAATGACGGCCTGCCGGTGGCCTGCGAGACCGATGTGCTGGGCGCCCTGGGGACCTCCCTGGCCTTCGGCGCCATGCGGGGAGACACCCGGCCCTTCTTTGCGGATATTACCATCCGCCACCCCACTAACGACAATGCGGAACTCCTGTGGCACTGCGGCCCCTTTCCCTACTCTCTGGCAAAACCTGGCGCGGGGAAACCTTGTGTTATCGACTGTAAAGGCCAGTGGGAAATCAGGGGAGGGGATATTACCCTGGTAAGGCTGGGCGCCCTGAACGGGAAATACAGCCTCTTTGCCGATGAAGCGGTTAGTACCGACGGGCCGAAAACCAACGGTACTTATATTTGGATCGAGACCAAGGACTGGTCCAAATGGGAACGTAAATTTGTAACCGGTCCCTATATCCACCATGTCACGGGGATGCACGGGAAATACCGGGCCATTCTCCATGAATCCCTTAAATATTTGGGAGATATTCAGCCGGATTATATTGAATAAACAGAGACTTTCCAAAAAACCAGCCGGGCTTTGGGAAATGTTTAACAACAATACTAAGGAGAAAACGCTATGGCGATAGCCACGCTTGATGATGTTTTGCCCCAGGGACGGGTGCAAAAATACGCAGTAGGGGCTTACGATTTTATGTCCCCCACCATGATGCTGGGGATCATGGACGCGGTGGAGGAAACCAGAACCCCGGTGATTCTCCAGTTTCCTGACGGCGCCTGTATGGAAGACCTGGAGATTTTCGCCCCGGCCATGGTGGCGGCGGCAAAGAAAGCCTCCGTGCCGGTGGTCATCCACCTGGATCATGGAAGGAGCATAGAAGCCTGTAAACGCTGTCTGGACGCGGGCTTCTCTTCGATCATGATTGATTCTTCCACCCAGCCTTACGATGAAAATGTCCGGATTACAAAAGAAGTGGTAGCCCTCTGCAAACCCCTGGGTATCCCGGTGGAAGCGGAGCTTGGACACGTAGGCCAGGGCAAGGATTACGACCCGGATAATTACCAGTACACGGACCCGAAAGAAGCGGCCGCCTTTGTAGAGGCCACGGGGATCTCCGCCCTGGCTGTGGCTATTGGTAATGCCCATGGAGTCTACCGGGGGAAACCGCGAATTAACTATCCGGTGTTGGAGGAGATCGCCAGGCTTGTTTCAATTCCCCTGGTTCTTCATGGGGGTTCCGGCATCAGCGACGAGGATTTCAAGAAGATCATCAAGATGGGGGTCTCCAAGATCAATATTTTTACGGAGCTTGCCCAGGAGGCGGGAGCCCGGCTTAAGGCTATAGAAAATGCAAAGCTGGATGTTTTTTCCGCCACCGAAGCGATTCGAGCCGGTTTTAAGGCCCGGACTTTGCAAAAGATCCGGCTTTTTGAAACCAAAAGCATATAGAGGGCAGTATGTCCAAACTTAAAGCCGCATGGATTGGATTTAGGGAAGAAGGGATTGAACCCTTTGACAGCTTCAAGAAGTACGCTGAAATGGGCTACAAAGCCATGGACGGCGATCTTTCCCGGCTGCCCGGAGACAGGGACGAGAACTTCAAACGGTTTTGCGATCTGGGGCTTTCCTGCCTTTGTATATGGTCTCCTCCCATGAAGGACCTGGTTAATGATGAGGCGGCAATAAAGAAAACCATGGAGCAGGCTGACTTCTACCAGGTCAAAAATATCAATATCGGATGGTCAACGGTGATCAATAGCTTTGGCGAGGGTTACGGTCATAATGGCAGCTACGATTCGATGATGCAGGATATTGATATTATGAATAAACTGGTAAAGAGATTTGCCGACGAGGGTTTTACTCCCCAGTATCACAATCACTACCAGGAATTCACCGTCACCTACAAGGGTGTTTCCGTGATGGATTATTTTCTTTCCCTGATAGACCCCCGGCTCAAGATCAAACTGGATGTGGGCTGGGTCTATGTGGGGGGCCTTGATCCGCTGGAGTACATGGAAAAGATAAAAGACCGGCTGGGGCTTCTCCATGTTAAGGATTTTACTGAACGGATTCAGCCCCGTTATCTTACCGGTTCAGATACGGTAAGTGATTTTGGGTTTACCTCTGTGGGAACCGGCAGGCTGGACCTCAAGGGTATTCTGGGGAAAGCCTGTGAGCTTGGGATTGAATACGCCATCGCCGAACAGGATCGGGTACGGCATTTAAGCTGGGCGGATTCTTTACATTGCGCCTATCTTAACATGAAAGAAACAGGTTTTCTCGAATAAGTGTATGCGAAAAATCCACTAGTCCGGTGAAGTCCCCCGTCCTAAAGTTCTCCCGCGATCGGGTTGTTGAGGAGCAGACTCTGTTGCGAATAAACTGCCAGGAGGTAAAAGATGGACGTTAAGCCGGTAAAGACAGCTCTAATTGGAAGCGGAAGCATCAGCTACACCTACCTTAACACCCTTACCAGCGGATTACAGATCGTTGAGATGGTGGGGTGTTCCGATCTTATCCCCGAACGGAGCAAGACCCGGGCGGAACTCTTTGGTATTCGCCAGATGACTAATGAAGAAATTCTTTCTGATCCGGAAATTGAGATCGTGGTAAACACCACCCAGCTCTGGAATCACAATGCCGTTACCAGGATGATTCTGGAAGCGGGAAAACACGCCTATTCCGAAAAAGCCATGGGCCACAATTACGAAGGGGCTAAGGCAAATTACGATCTGGCTAAAAGCAAAGGGCTTTTTACCGGCAGCGCCCCGGATTGTTACATGGGTTCTGTCTGGCAGACCGCCCGTAAGTTGATCGATGACGGTTATATCGGTATTCCCCTTATTGCCTATTCTATGTGTATGCGGGGCTATGGTTCCAATGAACGGCCTGGCAACGCTTTGCCCGATCCTATGATGGATACCCACGGGACCACCGTCACCTACGATATGGCAGGCTATTATCTTAACGTTCTGTTCAACCTGTTCGGGCCGGTAAAGCGGGTAAGCGGGTATTCCAAGGTTTTCAATGGGGGCCGGAGTTTCGTCAATACCATGCACCCCGATTACGGCAAGCCCTTCAACAGCAAGGGCGGCGAAACCGTGATGCTGGGTTCCCTGGAATTTGAAAACGGCGTTTATGGGGCCCTGGTGCTTTGTTCGGAGGCTTTTAATCCCGAAGTACCCCGGGTGGACATCTACGGTACCGAGGGTCATCTGGCCCTGCCGGATCCCAACCTGTTTGGCGGCTGGGGTAACTATGTGTACCTTACCCGTAAAGGTAACCCCGGCGAAACTTTCAAGGTTCCCTTTACCCACGGCTTCAGCGATACCGATCCTTCCGTGCCACCCAAGAGCGGGAAACGGGAGCCCTGCCATAACAGTTGGCGGGGGATTGCCGTGGCCGATATGGCCTACGCCATTAGGAGGAAAAGGCAGCCCCGCAGCGGCGGGGAGCTGGCCCTGCACACGGTGGAGATTCTTGATTGTATTGATAAGTCCAACGCGGATAACAAGGTCTATGAACTTACGACCCGGCCCGGCCGGCCCGCCATGCTGATCCCTGGCCGCTATGGTTCGGTCCAAGTGATGGAATCTTCCCTTGATACTTGAGCCCGTCTGTAATGTTAGAACCCTACCTCCGCCTATATCCGGCTGACGATAGTTAAAGTATGTTTCTGGCAATGGGGAAAAGCAATGAAAAGCGGCAGGCGCAATAATATCTTGATGTGCGGTAAGCCGCGGGGAGGCAGTCATGGCGTTGGCGGTGATTATCGGGGGTAAGGGGAAAGTGGGGTCCTATCTGGCGCCCCTGCTTGCGGCGGAAGGTTTTGAAATTATTAACGTGAGCCGAGGGAAAACCGGACCCCTCTTTGCCGGCCCTGTGTGGGAGAAGGTAAAACAGGTTGACGCGGACCGGGGAAGCCCCGGTTTTGCGGAGAGAATCGCGGAATTGAAGCCCGACATTGTCCTGGACATGATCTGCTTTGAAACCGTTGATATGCTTGCCATGGTAAAGGCCCTGCGGGGGAAGGTATCCCATTACCTGGTAACGGGCAGCATGTGGATGCACGGCCCCGGTACGGAACTCCCCGTTACGGAAGACGAAGACCGGGAAGCCCTTGAACATTACGGGGAGGAAAAAAGCCTTATGGATCAGGCTATTGCCCGTGAATTCCGGAACGGCGGATTCCCCGGGACCATCGTACACCCCGGCCATATTGTCTGTCCCTCCGATATTCCCATCAATCCCCAGGCTTGTAAGTCTTTGAATGCCTTCAAAATTCTAAAAAACGGTGAGGCCCTCTGGCTTCCCAACTTTGGTATGGAAACACTGCACCATGTCCACGCCGCCGATGTGGCCGGGGTGTTTATGGCGGCCGTCAAGGCGGGGAAGGCCGC
>JAIRNB010000218.1 GCA_031258265.1 Treponema sp.
TGGGGACCGGGCTTTCCGGGGCTCCGCTAAGGCAACTACCGTTGCCACGCTCCGGCCTCCTCGTCCCGCCTCCGGCGGGACTGCGGTGGCCCCTTCGGGCCCCTCCAATCCCTTGCGCAGTGAAAGCAACCAAAGGTTGTATATTAAACCAATGTGGCTTCGCATAGCGCCACCGTATGCCCCCAAGTTGGAAAATGCGCCCCGGTTTTAACCGGGGCAGTGCGCGCGCGGCCCAAACCGCAGGTTTGGGCTGGAACTAAAGCTGCAAAAACGTATACGTTTACCACAGCCGGCCCCGCGGCGCGCCCGCCCGCCTAAAGACGGGCTTGCATTTGGCCGGGATATATACAGTCGCCCTGCGCCGGGCGGGTGTTACATTTTTTCCTTAACGCCCTTACCAGGGCAATTACTTCGCCCCCTGCCGGCCAGCGCACAGCCGAAGGCTGTGAATTGGATAATGTGACACCGCATAGCCCGGAACAGGCAACCGTAGGTTGTATATTAAACCATTACGGCATTGACGAGTGCCAATAAAACGTCCCAAATTAAACTGCCGCGCTCCGGCTGGGAGCAGTGCACGCAGGGTACGGCCCTGATTCCCCAGTGTTGAACTAATGCGGCCAAGCTTTAGCTTGGCCAGGGCGCGCAGTGCGCGCGCTTCGCAGCGTCTATTTCCCGGGTACAAAGAATTTTTCGATGGGGCTCAGAAAATAATCCGGAAGAGGCGCTTCCAGGGAGAGGATTTTCCCGTTTTCTCCGGGAAGGGGGAGACTGAGCTTCCATGCGTGGAGCAGGAAGGGGGGGACCTGTCCCGCCTGATACGGAGCAGATGAAAAGAAGGCCGCCGGCAGGGGGCGGCCTCCGTATTTTTTATCCCCCCCCAGGGGATGGCCGTGGGCCGCCGCATGGGCGCGGATCTGGTGGCTGCGGCCGGTTTCCGGTTCCAGGGCCAGGAGGCTGTAAGCGTCTTCCCCGCCGGAGTAGAGTCCCAGGACTGAAAACCGGGTACGGGCGGACCTGCCTTCCGCCGATACGAAGGTCCGGCGGCTTTCCCTGTCCCGGAAAAGAGAATCCTCCCAGCATCCCGGCGCGGCCACGATCCCTTCCACCAAGGCCAGGTAGCGCTTGTGAATCTTCCCCTCCCGCAGGAGGGCGCTGACATGCCGGGCCCCCCTAAGGCTTACGGAAAAGATCACAATGCCGCTGGTGGGCCGGTCCAGCCGGTGGAGGGGGCCGGGCCTGAACGAGAGGGAGGGGGGCAGTTTGGGGGACAAATAGGCCCGCACCAGGGAATCCAGACATTCCCCGGAACCGTGAATCTCCATACCGGCCCTTTTGTTGAGCGCCAGGAGATCGGCGTCCTCATAGATGATCGACAGGCCGGGGGGCCGGAGGGCCGGGGGGCCGGAGGGCGGCGCCGGGGATCGCCCCCCGGCCCGGGCGGGGAAGGCGATCTCCTGCCCGGCGCTAAGACGGAAATCTCCGCCCTGGGGCCGGCCATCTACCAGGACCTTCCCCTCCCGCAGCAGGCGGTGAATCAGGGAGAGGGGGAATTCCGACAGGGCCTTTCGCAGCACCCGGTCCAGCCGACGGCCCTGATCATCCGCCGCGGCCGATAGAATTGTCATTGCCACTAAACCGATATATCATGGCATGGTCATAAGAAAAAGGGGTTATTCCCCCTAGGAGTTTGTTGCGTTTCGCGCTTAAAATGGTATAAATATTCACACCAGTAAATATTTATACCTTACAAACTCCAAGCAAACCACAGGTTTGCACAGCAGCCCAATAGTCGTGTTTTTTTGCCCAGGCGCCTGTGGCGCCCTTTATGCAAAAAATCTACAAGTGCAACAGGCTGCTAGGGCGCTAAAAAAAAGGACGGATGGGAGAGTTTTAGTATGAAAAACCTGGTAAAGGCCCTGGGCCGCAGCCGTTATGTTGTTAATCTGGATAACCGGGAGAAGGCCGCCGTAAAAAAGGATTTTTCCCTGGACAAGGACGAGCTTATCCAGATGTTCCTGGACGATTCGGCTTTGAAGAATCTGAAGCGGGGAATAGTCCTAAGCGATAAAAAAATCCGCTGGAATATTAAAGGGGCCCGCGGGGAATTCCGCGGCGGGGAAACTGTAATAGATACCGGCGGTCCCGGTTTCGTAAACACGGCGGAATTGAAGGGCGCGTCGGTCTTTGTGCGGAATTCAAGCAGCGGTCTGGTTATCCATATCGTCGACGACGCCAGGCACATCAGGCTCCCCCTGCGGTGTTTTGAAAATGATGAAACCCTCAAGATACTGTTTTATTATTATCTTTCAAAATTCACGGAAAATTACGATCCCTCCGGTGCGGCCAACAGGGAAAAATACACGGCCTTTCTTAAAGCCCACACGGGAAAGAGTATCAGCCTTATCCCCCTGGTGTACGATATTTTTAACCACATTATTACCGGCCTGCTTCTGGCGGCCCTGTTCCTGCCCCGGATATTTCCCGGCCTGCATTTCGCCGCCCCGGAAAAGGTCCTCTTTTTTTCTGTTATGGTAAAACTGCTGGGGATTCTGTTCCGTTACCGGAAATCGGCGCTGATGAACGGTCTAGTCATCGCCGCCGTTTCTTCTTTTCTGATTCTGCCGGATATTTTTTCCCAGATCGAAAATCCGGTGGAAAAACTGTATCTCTATACCGCTTACGCCGCCCTTGCCACCATCTTTAG